>JAEEYY010000040.1 GCA_016288355.1 Synergistes sp. | reverse complement strand
TCTTGACCTGGAAGTTCGCCATTCCCTTCGCGCCGAGCGCCTTTGCGCTGCTCTCAAGGTCCATTAGCTCTTTGCGTGAAAGCGCGGCCCCTCCCGGCAGACGCAGTCCTTTTATCGTGCCGCCGCTTTCCACGAGCGACGCGAACGGGTTTTCTCCTCCCCTGAACGCATCCTCAAGGGATGCCATCTCCATCGGGATCCTCATGTCCGGTTTGTCTATGCCGTATTTGTTCATTGCTTCGTTCCATGTCATGCGCAGGAACGGGGTCTTAACGTCCACGCCCTTCACGGACTTGAACAGGCCGGCAAGGTAGTTTTCGACGAGCGTCATTATGTCCTCTTCGGTTATGAAGCTCATCTCGAGGTCAACCTGTGTGAATTCGGGCTGGCGGTCGGCGCGCAGGTCCTCGTCGCGGAAGCATTTCGTTATCTGCATGTAGCGGTCACAGCCGCTCACCATAAGCAGCTGTTTAAAGATCTGCGGAGACTGCGGCAGGGCGTAGAATTTGCCAGGGTTGACGCGGGAGGGCACAAGGTAGTCGCGCGCTCCCTCCGGCGTCGATTTCGTCAGCATCGGCGTCTCTACTTCGATAAATCCGTTGTCCGCGAAGTAGTTGCGCGTGTAGCGGGTGACGTCATGACGCGCTTTAAGGTTGGCCTGCATAGATTCCCTGCGCAGGTCCAGGTAGCGGTACTTAAGGCGCAGATCCTCGTTCACACTGTCGGCATTGTCTATCTCAAACGGGACAAGTTTAGCCGGCGCAAGGACTATGAAGTCCTCGACCAAGAGCTCCACCTCTCCGGTGGCAAGTTCCGGGTTCTCCGTGCCTTCCGGACGTTTGCGCAGCGTGCCGCAGACCGCAAGCACATACTCGCTGCGCAGTGCTCCTGCACGCTCATGCGCATCCGCGTTCAGCTCCGGATTGAATACTATCTGCGTTACGCCGGTCTTGTCCCACAGCTCGATAAAGATGATCCCGCCAAGGTCGCGGCGGCATCTGAGCCAGCCGTTCAGCACCGCTTTTTTCCCGGCGTCTTCGATGCGGGGAGTCCCGCAGTACATTGTCCTCTGCCAGGAGGCGTCATAATGTCGTTCCATGATTACCCCTCTTTATATAAAAAATAGCTCTCACTGCCTGAGTTTGTTTACAAGCTGTTCGGCGGTAAGCTCTTCCTGCGTGCCCTCTTTAAGGTTCTTAACGGTGACGACGCCCTTTTCGATCTCGCTCGTTCCGAGTATGCAGGCGTATTCGGCAGCGGCTCCGGCCGATTTCATCTGCCCCTTCATCGAGCGTCCCATGTAATCCATATCGGCGGATATCCTGCTGCAGCGCAGGGTGCGCATCAGCGCCATCGCCTCAAGACGCACAGAAGGCTCGGCGGCTACCACATATACCTTGTTGGCAGGCTTTTTGCCGAAAGTACAGCCCTGCGCCTCCATGGTCAGGATAACGCGTTCGATGCCGGAGGCAAACCCCACGCCGGGCACGTGCGGCCCGCCGATGGCCTCGGCGAGGTTATCGTAGCGTCCGCCGCCGCAGACGGCATTCTGGGCACCGAGATCTCCTGACTGGATCTCATAAGCTGTCTTTGTATAGTAGTCGAGCCCGCGCACCAGACGGTTGTCGTGCACGACTACAGCGCCTATCTTTTCAAGGCCGCGGTTCAGCTGCTCGTAGTGTTCGCGGCATTCGTCGCAGAGGCAGTCCGTTACTGCCGGAGCGTTTTCCGTTATCTCTTTGCATATCGGACTCTTGCAGTCGAGTATGCGCAGCGGGTTGCGTTCAAAGCGGCCCTTGCAGGTGTCGCACAGTTCATCATAGCGCGGGCGCAGGAAATCCTGCAGCGCCTTGCGGTATACCGGACGGCACTTCGGACAGCCCACAGAGTTCAGCACTACCTGCAGGTTGCGCAGACCCAGCCTGCGGTAAAGCTCCATCGAGAAATCGATCGTTTCAAGGTCGACAAGCGCATCCTGCGAACCGATGGCTTCTATATCGAACTGCACGAACTGACGATAGCGCCCCTTTTGAGGACGTTCGTAGCGGAACATGGGACCTATCCCCCACAGCTTTGCCGGCTGGGGGCCCTTGCTCATTTCGTTTTCCAGATATGAGCGCACCATCGAAGCTGTCATCTCCGGGCGCAGCGTTACGCTTCTGCCGCCCTTGTCGATAAAGGTATACATCTCTTTTTCCACGATGTCGGTGGTATCGCCGACGCCGCGGCTGAAGAGCTCGGTATGTTCAAATATCGGGAGATGGACTTCTTTATATCCGTAATCATCCGCCACGTCGCGGCAAATGCCTGTAACGTACGCCCATTTCCAAGATTCGTCGCCGAGTATGTCTCTCGTGCCACGAGGAGCCTTAACTGCCTCCATAACAACCGCCTCCCGTAGTATTTTTTCTTTTTCTTTTGCGGCAGCAGCCGCATTACAAAAAAGACTTACACTTCAAACTGATATGATACTTCAAAAGTACCCCGTAAGACAAGACAGAAACACTATTTCCGCATGTCGCGCATTTCAGCGCTTTTGTTATAAAATCAAAGTGATAAACAGATACATATAGGGCGGCGGAATTATGATAAGAATAGAAATACCTGGCAGGGAGACTCTTGAGATCATCTCTGTCGTTCTGGACTACAACGGTACGATAGCGGCCGACGGGGAGCTCGTGCCCGGTGCTGCGGAGAAGATAAAAAAGCTGGGCTGCATGGCACAGGTCTGCATACTGACGGCCGATACGTACGGTACTGTGAAAGAAAAGTGCAGCGAGCTCGGCGCAGCGGTAAAGACATTTCCGCGCGCAAAGGCAGCTCTCTGCAAGGAAGAGATAGTTCGCTCGCTTGGCAAAGGCACGGCCTGCCTCGGAAACGGCTTCAACGATATAGAGATGTTCGACGCCGCCGACCTTTCCATCGCCGTGATAGACAGCGAAGGAGCATGCGCCGCTCTTCTGCCTCACGCGGATATAGTTGTAAAAAGTGCGCTGGACGGACTTGACCTGCTGCTCAAAACGGACCGCATTAAGGCGACTCTGAGGACGTAGACAGCATTTGCCAGCTGATGCCGCAGCATTTTAAGTTTTGACTGACTCTTCTCAAATACTTTAAGATAGTTTTGCTATCGCCAATGGAGTCGGCCCATGGCATTGATATTGGGACGAAGCGCTGGACGCGGAGAGCCCAGACGGTCCGGCATTTTTATGCCCTTTTCCAAGTATTCCAACTCAACGTTTTAATATTTTTTTTATACTGCATATCCTTTTCTCCAGCCTTTGCTTTTGCCCGTGTTTTCTGTTTTCACAAAAGACAAGAGCGCAAAAACCTGCAATACAGATTATTTCGCTCTTCAGTTCTG
>JAEEYY010000039.1 GCA_016288355.1 Synergistes sp. | reverse complement strand
TTATCTGTATCTTCTCTGTTCTTCTCAATGTCCGCAGAAGGCTTCCCACCCGCGCAACGATTGTATTTATACCCTACGCGTGTATAAATGTCAAGTTTCAGCAAAAGCATCTGCTGTTGTAGGCTGTTGTATCAGCAAAAGCATCTGCTGTTGTATCACCTGCCCACCTGTAAAGGGGGAGAAAAGCTAGACAGCAGATTTGGTTTCGGCAGTCACCCGGCAGAAAGCGTAAAATGATCTCCTACGGCTTCTTTTCTATAAAAAACCGTATATACCCCGTCCCCCGCCGAACTTACTCCTATCAGCGGTTCACCGGGAAGGACCTCCTCCGCGCAGCCGGGAAGTGCGATGCCTGCGGGGACAGTATTCCCGCCACATTTTCCAAACAGTTCCGTCAGACTCCTTTACAATTCCAATATGTCCTACGTCCGCCCTGCAACCATTTCATATACAGGCTGTTTTTTCGCCGGCATTGTTTTCTGTCCGATATAGGATATATATCCTTTGAAACCATTTTTCGATATGCCGATGTCTTTGGCAAAATCGGCCGCTCCGCCTGCCTGCGATCTTTCGCTCCGCAAATCAATACGGGTATCTGCTTTCAATGCCTGCCCCCGCCGCATATCGGCTTATCCCTGTTCTGTCAAATAAACGAAACACACCCATCGGCGCTGCCGGAACTGCAGCGCAGCAGCGCTGCGTTTTGGGGACAAAATATTGCATATAAAGTATAATATTATCCGGACAGTTGATTTCTCCAAGCATTTTAATATTTTTTCGCATTTTGCTATAGAGGAGAGGTCCGAAATCTCCCTTGGCTTTTATAAGCGTTATAAGCACTGATCACAGACTTAAGCATGACATGCGGCTTGTCTGCGGTCGGCAGATGATAACGGAGGATAATTCGATGTTAAAAAGATGCTTCTATTTCATTCTCATAACAGCCGCCGCATTGATTATCACAGCTCCGGCCACGGCGCTTACGGTCGGAGACAGCGTCGGTGACATAACATTGACGGATCTGCAGGGGAAATCCGTTTCCCTTTCAAATATGCGCGGCCGCAGGATAGTGCTTAACTTCTGGGCCACATGGTGTCCGCCCTGCCGCAGCGAGATGCCTGAATTCGTCAGAATGAACAGCACCCTTTATGAAAAAGGGGAAGCGATACTGCTTATGGTGAACCTTACAGACGGCAAGCGTGATACAAAGGAAAAAGTCAGAGAATTCATCAGAAAAAAAGGATACTCTTCGCTCAGGGTGCTGCTCGACCAGGACGGCAGCGCCGCCGATCATTTCGGGATCCGATATATACCGACGACCTTCGTTATAAGCAGCGACGGAAAGGTATCGGGAGTGATACAGGGGGCAACGACCGAAGACGCGGTGATGAAGCTGCTGGAAGAGACAAAATAATATGGCGCGCGAACTGCCGCTGCTCTTTCTGGAAGGCTTACTCGCCTTTATCTCGCCCTGCATGCTGCCGATGCTTCCGGTATATCTTATGTATCTGGCAGCCGGGACCGAAAAGGGGCGCCGCGCAAGCGTAGTAAATACGATAGGCTTCGTAGCGGGCTTTTCTGTTGCCTTCATGGCGATGGGAGCTACGGCGACATTTATCGGCGCGTTCCTGTCGGGTCATCCTGTTATGCTGCGGCGTATGAGCGGCACGGTCATCGCGCTGTTCGGACTGCACTTCCTCGGGTTCCTTAAGATGCCTTTTTTAGACGCCGAAAGAAAAATGAGCCCGGCTGCGGGACGCGGCGGCGTCATAGGCGCGCTGCTCTTCGGCGGAGCCTTCTCCCTCGGCTGGACGCCCTGCCTCGGACCCTTTCTTGCGTCCGCACTGCTGATGGCCGGCAACGGCAAAACGCTGTGGCAAGGGGTATTCTGCCTCTTTGTTTTTTCGATGGGGCTCGGCATACCCTATATAATATCGGCGCTCCTCTTTACGCGGATCAGGGGGCTGTTTCAGTGGCTGCGCAGAAACGGCGCTGCAATAAAAAGGATCTCCGGTGCGCTGCTCGTTGCTGCCGGAATTGCGATAGCGACAGATCATTTCGCATACTGGGCCGCGCTTTTCGGCTAACAGTCCGCTTTTTCCGTCTTTGCTGCGTTCAGCTTCCCGCGGATGATGCCTTCAAGCTCTGTCAAAAGCATTCCCGCTATTATCAGCACGCCGCCGACTGCTCCCTGCAGATGAAAGGGATCCTGTCCGCTTGCCACCGCGATGATATAGCCGAACAGCCCTTCCAGAGAAAAAATGACTGCCGCGTGCGTCGCGCTGGTCTTCCTCTGCGCCCTGAACTGAAGTATGAAGCAAAGAATCGTGTTGCCGAGTGAAAGCAAAATAAGCGACGCCCACAGCTTAACGCTGAATGACGCAAGGTCGGGCAGCGGCTCAAATGCCGCGGCAAGCACCGTCATTATCAGCGCGAGTATTATTATGTGAAGCGCGACAAGACGCACCGCTTCGACGCGGCGCGAGCAGTAGCCGGCGCCGAGCACCTGGACCGCGTAAAATATCGCCATAACGAAGGAAAGCAGATCGCCGAAGTTGAACTCCATGCCCGGCGTGAAACCCATGACAAGAAGCCCGAAAGTCGTGATGCCGGCTGCGGCAAAGAGCCACGCAGAGGGCCTTACGCGGTATATAAGCCATGCAAACAGAGGCGTCATTATAACGTTCAGACCGCCTATAAAGGCCTGTTTGCTGGCGGTGCTGTAGGTCAGTCCGAAGGTCATGGATACGAATACGCAGACAAGTATCGCGGCAAGCATAAAAGAGAGCTTCCAGTCATATCTCCCTGCGGATATGATCTTACCGGGGAATAATATAATAAGGAATAACGCCGACAGAAGCATACGCAGAGCCACGGCCCACAAAGGCGTAATGGAACGCGCAAGAAGCGCGGAAATCGGGATCCCGGCGCCCCATATGAATGAAACTAAAACAAGTGTCATATCGGCCCTGAAGGCTTCGCGGCGGCTGACCGCTTCTTCGCTCAAATGCTTCTCTCCTTTTATTTATGCGCTCAATGCGGCGGCGTCTGATGCTACAGACCGACTATGACAGAGCCGGCTATGATCATCGTTATGCCGCACCACTGCGGCGCCGTGAGACTCTCCTTAAGCACAAACCGCCCGTAGAGCGCGGCCATGAACGGGCTTGTCGCGGTGATGGCGGTTACGACGGCGACCGGCATCACGGAGATGCATTTTGCGTAGATCACGGAACCAAGGCAGAGACCTATCACCGCGGCTGACAGAAAATATGCGGCGGCTGTACGCGGAACGCTCAGAAGCGGAATGGTCGCTGAAGGCCGGAATTTCACCGTAAGGATGCGCACGGCTATCGTCACTATCATAAATACAAATGCACGGTAAAGTGTTATTTCAGCAGCTCCCAGATGCGAGATATTCATTGCTATCTTCGTCACCGGCGACGATACAGCCCAGCAAAGCCCTCCTCCTATTGCCAATGAGAAGCCCCTCATAAGCTGAGCCGCGCTGTGCCTGACCTTTTCACCGGGCTCTGCCTTTTCACCGCCGAAACGCAGCAGGATAAGCCCTGCCACGACTAACGCGACTCCCCATATCAGCTTGGGCGTAACGGCTTCGCCGAGCATAAGCCACGACGTGATGATAACGAGTATCGGGTAGGAGTTTGCGACAGGTATAGCCAGGCTTACGCCCATCTCGCGTATCGACAGGAAGAAAAAGAGGTCGCCGAGCGTGTAACTCGTTACCACACTGAAGAAAAAGCAGGCCCAGGCCAGCGGGGACGTTACTATGGGAATATTTCCTCCGCTGCTTATCAGCGCTGCTGCGACCGACGCAATAAGGAATGAAACCGCACGGAACGGGTTGACCTCATGTATCGAACAGCCGGCGCGCGCAAGGCCGCGGCTCACCATGATAGGAGAAGCCGCCCACATCGCGGCGGCAAGGAAACTCAAAAGAAAACCCCACAGCGGCATCAGAAAAGCACCCCCATACCTCGCTTATTTTACACGATTTGCACTATCTCAGTAACTAAAGGCTCATTTCATCTTTTTTTGTGTTATAGTGAAGCTGTTTTACAAGAAAAGAGAGGAACGTGAACTGCAGATGGATGTTTTTATCCGCACTGCCGAAGCCGTCACATGGCAGAACACAGTAATGATACTGATCGGCGCGATGCTCATATACCTTGCCGTAAAGAAGGGATTTGAACCGAACCTGCTGCTGCCTATGGGATTCGGCACTATTCTCGTCAACCTGCCGCTCTCATCCGCTATCGACCAGCTGGCAGGGGGAAAAGTCGTAGAGGGCGCTTTAAGCATGCTGTTCAACCTGGGCATATCCACAGAGCTCTTCCCTCTTCTGATACTTATAGCGGTAGGGGCCATGTGTGATTTTACCCCTCTGCTTGCGAACCCCAAGATGTTTTTATTCGGCCTGACCGCGCAGGCCGGCATATTCCTTACCATGGGTCTGGCGCTGCTCTGCGGATACAACATATTTGAGGCGGCGTCGATCGGCATTATCGGCGCAGCGGACGGCCCGACGTCGATATACGTTTCGTCGCGATTCGCCCCCGGCCTGCTGGGACCCATATCGGTCGCCGCCTACACCTATATGGCGCTGGTGCCGCTCATACAGCCGCATGTGCTAATGGCTCTTACGACAAAAAATGACAGGGGCATCAGAATGCCCTATGCTGAGCGCCCGGTATCCCGCCGGATGCTTATCGCCTTCCCGATCGTGATCACCATCATCGGAGGGATAATAGCTCCAGCCTCTGTATCGCTGCTCGGCTTCGTGATGTTCGGCAATCTGCTGCGCGTAAGCGGCGTGACAGACCGCCTCTCCAACGCCGCACAGAACGAGTTCGCGAATATCGTGACGATTCTGCTCGGTTTTTCGATAGCCGCCACTATGACGGGAGATAAATTCGTCAACACCGATACGCTTGTAATAATAGCGATGGGACTCGTAGCCTTTGTGCTCGACACGGCAAGCGGCATAATCACCGCAAAGTTCCTTAACCTGTTCCTGCCGCAGGGGAAAAAGATCAACCCTATGGTAGGCGCTGCCGGCATATCGGCTTTCCCGATGTCCGCGAGGACTATACAGCAGCTCGGTCAGAAAGCGGATCCCGGCAACTATCTGCTCATGCACGCGGTCGGCGCGAATGTGGCAGGACAGATAGGCTCGGTACTTGCCGGCGGCGCGCTGCTTGCGTTTCTGGGATGACGCGTTTCCTGTGAATACCGGATACGGCGGAGGCAAACTTTTTAGCCGGGATACAGAAAATGAGAAAGAATAAAGCGGCAAAGATCTATCTATGGTTCGGAAGAAGAAACAGGCGTCTTTTGGCGCTTGATTTTATGCTGCTGGCCTTCTCGGCTTTCATTGGTTACTCGATGCGCCTTTCCTACTATATGGGGCCCGATTTTTCCTACCTCCATGATTTTTTGCTTGCCGCGATTCTCTTCCCTGCAATTATTATATTTTCGCTTTACGTAGGCAGAGCGTACAGCGTATTCTGGCCGCGCGCCGGGATCGACGAATATGTAAGGCTGGCACGTTCTTATGCCGCGGGAGCCGTGCTGTTCGTAGCTGTCGTGATGCTTACCGGCATATTCACGCTGCCCCGTTCCTCGCTTGTGATAATGACGATGGCGGCTCTTATAATGCTGGTATCGGAGCGCGCAGCGCTCAGGCTTGCGCTGATAAATTCACAGGAGCTGCCGGAGGGAAGGGAAAGAGCGCTGATAGTAGGAGCAGGAGATGCGGGCAGTATGCTGGCGCGCGATCTTCTCAGCAACTCCGACCGGATACGCCCGGTAGGTTTTATCGACGACAACGAAAATCTCCGGGACATGACGGTAGTATCGCTGCCGGTGCTCGGAAATACGAAAGAGATCAAAGATATCATAGCGGCGCAGGCGATAGACACAGTGCTGATAGCTATGCCTTCGGCGCCCGGCGCAAAGATAAAGGAGCTCTTCGGCGTTCTTTCTCCGCTCTGCGTAAAGGTCAGGGTGCTTCCAAGCCTTGCCGAGATAGCAGACGGTCAGGTCTCAGTCAGCCGGCTGCGCTCGGTAAATCTGGAAGATCTGCTGCGGCGCGAGCCTATCCGTATCGACGACGGCAACATAACGTCGCTGATAAGGAGAAAAACTGTGCTGGTGACCGGAGCAGGCGGCTCTATAGGCTCCGAGATATGCCGCCAGCTTTTAAGACGGGGACCTGCGCGGCTGATAGCGCTGGGACATGGAGAGCAGTCAATATATATGCTTCTTGAAACGCTTAGCGACACCGGAAACAGCATACCCGTAGTGCCGGTGATAGCCGACGTTGCCGACCGCGCCGCGATGGAACGCGTATTCAGGGAATATTCGCCGGCTCTCGTATTCCATGCCGCCGCGCACAAGCACGTGCCGCTGATGGAGGAAAACCCGGACGAAGCGCTGCGTGTAAACGCACTGGGCACCCGGAACACGGCGGAGCTCGCCGGCAGATACGGCACGGAGCGTTTTGTAATGATATCGACGGATAAGGCCGTGCACCCCGCAAGCATCATGGGAGCCACCAAACGCATTGCGGAACGTCTGATCTTCTCAGTTCAGAAGAATCATCCCGATACGAAATACATGGCGGTGCGTTTCGGCAATGTGCTGGGAAGCCGCGGCAGCGTCGTGCCCAAGTTTGAAAGACAGATAGCGGCGGGCGGCCCCGTAACCGTCACCCATCCTGAAATGAAGCGCTATTTCATGCTGATTCCGGAAGCCGTCAGCCTGGTGCTGCAGGCCGGAGCAATGGGAGAGGGCGGAGAGCTCTTTGCTCTGGATATGGGAGACCCGGTAAGCATAGCCGAGATGGCAGAGACTCTGATAAGGCTTCACGGACATGAGCCCGGGCGCGACATCCAGATAAAATACACCGGTATCCGCAAGGGCGAAAAACTTTATGAAGAGCTCTTCTATGACCCGCAGCGGGCAGACAGGACCGCACATTCGAAGATATTCAAGACGCCTTTCACCCCCGAGAGCGGGGATATCATGCCGCTTGTTGAGGATATCTTAAAAGAACTTGCCGGGGGAGACCTGCGCGGGACAGACCTTAAAGAGAGCATATTCGCTCTTGCAGGCGGGACGGAAAGCGATAATAAAAACAGATATGCCGATACGGAGAAAACGAACGATGAAAAGACCGGATAAAAGGATACTGCTTTCATATCCGCATATGAGCGGAGACGAGATCGAATATGTCAAAAACGCTTTCTCCTCCAACTGGATAGCGCCGCTCGGGCCGCATGTGGACGCTTTTGAGAAAGAGACTGCCGAATTTGCCGGCGTAAAGTCCGCGCTGGCTCTTTCAAGCGGAAGCGCGGCCATACACCTCGCTCTGATTTTGCTCGGGGTGGGCGCCGGGGATACCGTTTTCTGCTCGTCGCTGACATTCATAGCTTCGGCCGCGCCCGCGGTATATCTAAACGCTGTCCCGGTATTCATCGACTCCGACGAAGATACCTGGAATATGTCGCCGCGCGCGCTGAGACGCGCCTTCAAAGCCGCTGAGGCAAAAGGGGTCATGCCGAAGTGCGTTATAGTGGCAGAGCTCTACGGGCAGCCGCCCAAAATCGACGAGATAACAGATATATGCAAAGAATACGGCGTACCTGTTCTTGAAGACGCGGCGGAAGCAGTAGGCGCCGAATACTGCGGGAAAAAGTGCGGCTCTTTCGGCAGCATCGGGGTGTATTCCTATAACGGCAACAAGATAATCACCTCATCGGGCGGAGGCATGCTGCTCTCCGACAATGAAGAATACACGGCAAGAGCACGTTTTCTGGCAACGCAGGCAAGGGATGCGGCGCCGTGGTACGAACACACAGAGATAGGCTACAACTACAGAATGAGCAATATACTCGCCGCGCTGGGTCGGGGGCAGATGCTGCATCTCAACGAGCGCATAGCAAGGAGAAGGGCGATATTTGAAAGATACAGGGATGAGCTTTCCTGCATCCCAGGGCTTTCATTCATGCCGGAGTACCGGAAGTGCGGCGCCACGCGCTGGCTGACTGCCGTACTTATATCGCCGCAGACGGGCAGAAGCTTCATGGACGTGCTCAG
>JAEEYY010000038.1 GCA_016288355.1 Synergistes sp. | reverse complement strand
GCTGCCAAGATCAGAGCAATTAAATGTTGCCGGTTTATCCCGCTTGTTTGATAACAAATCAGAATGCTATAAGCTGTTCTGGTTTCAGGCGATTCTGGATCATGTCCGTGATCATGAGTAATAAGTATACTATTTGGAAAACTGAGCTTGTTCCATCAAAGAAAGAATTATAGAAGATATGGTGTATGGCATTGTTCTTGCTCTTAGGTAACTTAGCTGAACCAAATGTTCTTTCAAAAAGAGCGGTCGTGCAAGAACAAGAATTCAATCCGAATAACAATTTCGCGGAAGATGAATGACAGGCTGCCTCAGAATCGACGGTAAAGTGTATTTATGCCCGTCGGGAGCGGCGCTTTGAACTGGGATTCCATACTTCCGGAATGCGGAACAGCAGATTGGCTCTGTGTCGAGCAGGACGAACCTTCCGGGGTAAAGGACGCATTCGCCTGCGCGAAAGCGAGCGCGGACTTTCTGCGCGGAAGGCTCCCTTAAGCGGATGCCGTGCCCCGAGCAACTGAAGAAAGCCGGTTCGTTTTGCGGCCACAAGTCAGGGAGGAGAAAAGAGACATGAAACTTGTGACGACCACATGCGACCTCGCCCCTTATTTTGCGGATCGCAGCGTCGCAGCACCGCTGGAAGCCATGTTCGCGACGGGGTTCAAACATCTCGATATGTCGTTTTACGCAGTCATCTATAAAGGATCGCCGTGGATCTCACCCGGTGACGCCTGGAAACGAGAAATTGAAGACAGCCTGAAGGCCGCCGAAAAGTTCGGTTTCGACTTCTGTCAGGCCCACTCGCCTGACGGAGAGCACTTCCGGGAGGGAGAAGACCGGGAAGCGCTGATCCTGGCTACAAAGCGTACGATCGAAGCCTGCGCGATGCTGGGTATCCCCCACACAGTTATCCATGCGGCGGGCTGCGGTTCAAACGAAGCTGACTTCAGGAAACGGAACATTTCTTTTTACCGCTTGTTTGAAGAGGATGCAGAGGAATACAGTGTAGACATGCTGACCGAGAACAGTGCGGAAGCATGGAATCCGGAGTACTTTCTCCGTACCGGGAAGGAAATGCGCGAATTCGTGGAAGAGGCGGACATTCCCAGGCTCCATATCGTCTGGGATACCGGCCACGCCAACGTTCAGGGGTGTGACCAGTATACGGACATCATGGACATGGGAAACGAACTGCGCGCGCTGCACCTACAGGACAACGACGGCAGGACGGACGCACATTTGATGCCCATGTGCGGGACAACGAATTTCGACGATGTGATCCGGGGCCTGCTCGATTCCGGCTATCAGGGTGGTTTTACTTTCGAGGGCAGCAATACCTTCAGGTGCGCAGACAGCTGGCCCTGGTTCCGCCGCAATGTGAAGCCGGGAGACAGGCTGGCATCGCCCTCATTGAACCTGCAACAAAAACAGATCGCATTGATGCGCGAAGTCGGCGTGTGGATGCTGGAGAGCTATGGTATTCAGGTTCAGTAGACAATCAATGGCTGGAAACCAAACAGCTCCCGGTGCATTTGAGCGATGCCCGGAAGGTGGTGCCTGAGAAACTGAAAACAGTCATCCGGAATCCAGTCAGGAAGGCGTGACAGAATAGTATTACTGCAGGCATGAAGTTGGCGCAGTAGCGATTTGCGGGGAAACCCTCAAATTTTTAAAAAAGGCTTGACATTTATATCGTGTTCCGATATAATAGCGTTACGATATATCCGAAGGCGATATATCGGAATGCGATGGAGGTGGGCTTATGGCGGAAGGATTCGCGCTTACGGAAGCGACCTATTATATTCTCCTGTCGCTGGTCAGGCCGCGGCATGGCTACGGTATCATGCAGCTGACAGAAGAACTGTCCGGCGGACGGGTTCGCCTTGCAGCCGGTACACTGTACGGCGCGCTGAACGCGCTGAGCGCAAAGGGCTGGATCATTCAGCTTCCGTTCGATGAAGACAGCAGGCGAAAAGAATACCGGCTGACGGAAAAAGGTCTTCATGTCCTGCGTCATGAAGTGGAAAGGCTTCGGGAACTCGCAGAAAACGGCGAGAGAATACTGAGGGAGGAATGAACATGGAAAACAGGAAAACCATCAAAAAGTGGTTCTGGATCTGGGATTTTGAAAAAGAAGAAGACTGGCTGAACGAGATGGCGATAAACGGCTGGGTGCTGGAAAGCGTCGGGTTCTGCACCTATCATTTTGTCCGCTGTGAACCGGGTGAATATACTGTCCGTCTGGAAATGCACCCGTATGACGAGTCTTACATATCGTTCATGAAAGATACGGACGCGGAATATGTGGGCCGGATGATGATGTGGATCTACTTCCGCAAAAAGACGGCGGACGGGCCCTTCGATCTGTTTTCCGATATCGACTCCCGTATCAGCCATCTGGACAAAATCGGCAAATTGCTGAGCGTGATCGGCGGCGCCAATCTGCTGATCGGCGTTGCCAACACGTACAATCCGTCCCGTCTCGGGTGGATCAACCTGCTCTGTGCGACTCTGCTCATGTATGCGCTGGGCCGAATCCACGGCAAAAAAGAAGCCTTGGAAAGGGAACGGCTGCTGCATGAGTGAACGGGGGGCATAAAATAGGAAAAGGCAGATGGAGATGACCTGCATGGAGAACATTCTTGATTTTTTAAGCGCCGCATTGCCTTGGATCGCCATGGCGCTTTTGCTTGCGTTTTTCGCCGTGAGAGAGTCAGGTACGAAAAAGAAACAGGAAAAGCAGGGAGAATACAGCTCCGAGGGAATGGCTTTGGGCGTGTGCCTGGGTGTCGCGATTTCGACAGCCATTCATATCAATGTCGGCATTGGCATGATAGTCGGGATGGTGCTGGGACTTCTCATCGGCTCGGGGGTAAAGAAGAAAGATGAGTGAGAGCAATGCTGGGCTGTAAAGGTGTTCTGACGAAAGCTCCCATATATGCCGTTGAAAGGATAAAAGCCATTCAAAAAGCGGGCTTCACAAAATCCGAACACCTGCTGATAGGGGAAAACGGGTATTCTTATGAGCAGCAAGAGCTACGCCATGGACATCGAACCTGATGATATCGAAGTCGCCGATACGGTGACAGTCATGTGGGAGATCGGCTGATAGTCCGAGCTACTTTGGAGGACTGGCAATGTCACGGGACACTTTCAAAATGATATACCACGATGTGGACTTCTGCGTGGTCGGAGGAGGCCTGGCGGGCCTGTGTGCCGCAGTGGAAGCGGCCAGGCACGGCGTGAGCACCGCATTGGTACAGGAAAGGCCTATGCTGGGGGGTAACGCTTCAAGTGAGATCCGCATGTGGGTGTGCGGAGCCGGATTCCGCGGCGAAAACAAGCTGGAGACCGGCCTGCTGGAAGAAATAATGCTGGAAAACCTGTACAGGAATCCGGATAAGAACTACTCCATATGGGACGGCATCCTGTACGGGCTGGCGTGCGCTGAATCAAATCTGATCCTCCTGCTAAACTGTTCCGTCAACGCCGTTGAAATGGACGGCAGCCGCATCAAATGCGTGACAGGCTGGCAACTGACTACCGAACAGTACCATACCGTCAACGCCCGGGTATTCGCGGACTGTTCGGGCGACAGTGTACTCGCGCCCCTGTCCGGCGCAGACTTCGTTATAGGCCGCGAAGCAAAGAGCGCGTTCGGCGAAAGCATCGCCCCCGATCTAGGCGACAGGAAAACCATGGGTATGAGCTGCATGATTCAAGCAAGGCAGGAAGACAGGCCCAGCACCTTCATTCCGCCCAAATGGGCCTATCATTATACAGCCCAGAATCTGCCTCACCGCATCCCGGATATGGACAGCCCTACCGAGAACTTCTGGTATCTGGAGATTGGCGGCGACGCAGACTCCATAGCCGACACGGAAGAAAAGCGCGACGAGTTGCTGCGAATCGCTTACGGCCTGTGGGATTACGTAAAAAACGCGCCTGAGAATAAAGAAAAAAACGCCAATTGGCGTTTAGATTGGGTGGGTATACTGCCAGGCAAGCGTGAGAGCAGGCGCTATCTCGGAGATGTGGTCATGACGCAGAACGATGTTCAGAGCGGCGGGCACTTTCCTGACCTGGTC
This sequence comes from Synergistes sp., assembly GCA_016288355.1. Lineage (GTDB taxonomy): Bacteria > Synergistota > Synergistia > Synergistales > Synergistaceae > Synergistes. The sequence continues at coordinate 5,407 of JAEEYY010000038.1, read as the reverse complement.
GCTTATGGCGGCTGGTCCATAGACGACCACGACCCCCGTGGTTTCTACTCCGGAGACCATCCCAACGTCAATTACCCCGCTCCCCGACCTTACGGCATCCCCTACCGCAGCCTGTTTTCCCGCAACATAAACAATCTGTTCTGCGCAGGCCGCAATATATCCGTCACTCACTGGGCACTCTCTTCCACCCGCGTCATGGGCACCTGCGCCACCCTTGGTCAAGCCGTAGGCGCGGCGGCATACCTGGCCGTTCGAGACGGAGCAACTCCGCGCAGCGTTTACGAAAACGCCATTGAGGAGCTGCAGGCTATCCTGATGGAAGACGATTGTTATCTTCCATTCCGCACCCGCAGGATACCTGAACTGACGCTGAATGCTGAATTGCTGTGCCCTGGCCCGGATGCCGAAAACCTGCGCAACGGTCTGGACCGCCCAATTGATAACAGCGATAACGGCGTCACACTGGCGCTGGGGCAGAGCGCGGCATACCTGTTCGGCAGGAAATGTCCCGTCAAAAAGGCGCGCATCATCTGGGACAGTGACCTCAACCGCGACACCATGCCCTTCATCAGCGGATGCCCGTTCAGGCACAACATGCTCGCTAACCGCCCATGGCACTGTCCTGATTTCTATGTGCCCAAAACCATGACCCGGGCATACAGGCTCGAAGGCTTGAGCGAGTCAGGAGAATGGAGAGTTTTATACGAAACACAAAACAACTACCAACGTCTGAATACCATTCCCTTAACAGGTGAATACCTGGGCATCCGCCTTACACCATTGGAAACCTGGGGAAACGATGCCGCGCATCTTTTCTCATTCGACGTGTGCTGAAGCATAGGGGATGCACCTGAAATTTTTGCGGAAATCCGCAATCTATTCACGTTATATCCGATCCATGTCCGCTTGGTTGGCTTCCTCTAGCCACTCGATGGAATCCTTGATTATGTTGTTCAGAACCATCAGGTCCTTGTACGCATCACGCCAGAACTTATTACGATGGATGAAGCTTTACGGAGAGTCGGTTTTTTGTGATAAGTATGATCTGATGGCCTGGGATTACGCTCAAAGGTTTCAAGCAATCGTGGGCCAGACCGCGAAAGCGGATTATGAATAAAAGCAACAGGTCACGGACATATGCCCGTGACAAAAAACACTCCAATTATACCCCTTCGGGAATGCTCTGCGAATCTTAATGTATTTCTTCCCGTTCGGGAATTTTTTGTTGAACCAGTTGACTTTCTACCCGATCGGGAATATAATGAGTGCGAAAGGGTGATTCGATGCGAAACGACAGGATAGCTACATTTATTCGGGAAAGCCGAAAGGCGGCAGGTCTGACGCAAGAGGAATTTGCGATGCGATCCGGTCTCGGCCTGCGCTTTGTGCATGATTTGGAGCAAGGAAAAGAAACGGTGCGTCTGGACAAGGTGAATCAAGCCCTGGCCATGTTTGGCATGGAAGCCGTACCTGGCAGAATCGAGAGAAAGGCGGAGGATAAACAGCTGTGAATGTGCTTCGCCAAACGGGCGTGTACGTCCGGAATCGCTTTACGGGATTGATTCAGGAAACGGACGAAGGCTATTGCTTTACCTATGATCCGGATTATTTAGAAGCGGAAAAGCCCAATGCTGTCTCACTGACGCTTCCACTGCAGGCTGAGCCTTATGTTTCCCGCACGCTGTTTCCGTTTTTCGACGGGCTGATCCCGGAGGGCTGGCTGTTAAACATGGTGAGCCGAAACTGGAAAATCGATCAGAATGACCGTTTCGGTCTTTTGATGGTGGCCTGCCATGACTGTATCGGCTGCGTCAGCATCAGGGAGGTGGAACAATGAACTGCCTGTGCTGCGGTAAACCGTTAAAGGAACCATTTCCCGACTCCGGATGGCATCCGACCTGCATCCGCCGTTTTTTCGGCACAAAAGTACTGCCTGAAATAGAGCTGAGCAATGAAACAATGACTCTGCTCGCAGAAAAGGCCGTGCAGAAAGGGCACACGGTACCCGGCGTACAAAAGAAGCTGTCCCTCCATCTCTCCCTGGAGAGCACGCCGCGCCTGACTTTGGTGGATTATCCTACAGGGTATATCCTCAAGCCTCAGGTCGATGAATTTCCCGCTCTGCCCGAGGCTGAGCACCTGGTAATGCAGATGGCTGATGTATCCGGTCTGGCTGTCGTGCCTCATGCTTTGGTGCGCCTGAAAGATACCTATGCTTACCTGACGCGCAGAGTGGACCGGGTGTACACGCAGGATGATACATCCGTACAGATGCTGGCCATGGAGGATTTCTGCCAGCTGGATCAACGGATGACACAGGACAAATACCGCGGCTCCTATGAACGCTGCGTAAAGGTGATCCAGCGATATTCGTCCCGTCCCGGTCTTGACCTGTCCGAGTTGTTTCTGCGGCTGGTCTTCTGCTTCCTGACAGGTAATTCCGATATGCATCTGAAGAACTTTTCCCTCATCGAAACGGCACCGGAAAGCGGTTTGTACACGCTGTCAGCGGCATACGATCTGCTGCCGGTTAATGTGATCATGCCAGAGGACACAGAAGAATTCGCATTGACCATGAACGGAAAGAAAACCCATATCCGGCGCAGTGATTTCCTTGCCTTTGCCGATGCAGCCGGTATTCCCAGAAAGGCTGCGGAAACGATGATCCACAAGCTGTTGGGTCTTGCTCCTGCATGGATGAAGCTTTGCGATGATTCCTTGCTGCCGTATGATATGAAGATAGAACTGACCAGGCTCATACAGGAGCGAAGTGAAAGAATGCTCTAAATCTATGCCCGAGGCCAGGAGATGCTGGCTATTTATGGAGGAACTGAATTATATGAGCATAAAGAATGAAATGGACGCACTGCTGCAAAAGCGTAAGTTTTCCGGATATGGCGTATCGATCAGGCAAAACGGAAGAGATATAGTTAGAGTTTTCGGTGGAGAAAGGGATATTGCCCAGTCTTTGCCTATGGCAGGCAATACCATTGTCCGACTGGCATCCATGACCAAACCCGTGATCGCTGTCGGTGCGATGATACTGTCTGACAGAGGACTGCTGTCCATCGATGATCGAATCGACAGATATCTGCCTGAGTTTTCCCGCATGGAAGCGGCGGACAAATATCTCAGTTTCATGGATGTGTATGAGCCTGATCCGGACAATCCGCTCGTACCGAAGTTCCGGGCGGATGCGCTGATGAACATACACGTTGAACCTGCGCGTAAGCCCATTACGATCGAAGATATTCTCCGGCATCGCAGCGGCATGGGACAGGGACCGTTCAGTGCTTCCATACTGGAAAAGTCGGACCGTCCCGGTATGACTCTGGAAGAAAGAGTAAAATTGTTTTCCACACTGCCGCTCGATTTCCAGCCGGGTGCGTTCACCGGATACAGTCCCGCGGTCGCCTTTGACGTGCTGGGCCGAATCATAGAGATCGTGTCCGGAGAAGATCTGAACAGCTTCATCCGGAAGTATATCTGCGATCCGTTGGAGATCACTGATCTGGGCTTTGATCTCACAGAAGAACAGCTGCAGCGCCTGTCCCGTCTGTATGAATCCGGTCCCGACGGGCTTACCGATGCGACGGATTCCGATCATGGGTGGCAGCTTGTCGATCCTCTGCCCACGGGATATTACTCAGGCTCAGCGGGATTACTCGGTTCCCTCGACGCATATGATCGCTTTGTTCAGATGCTGGCAGGAAAGGGAATCTACGGTTCAAAACGCATATTGATAGAATCGACAGTACAGGCAATGACATCGGAAGCCAGTGGTCCGGACATGTTCCCGGGGCTGTTCTGGGGACTTGGCATGTCAGTCCGTAAAGATCCGCAGCTCGCCGGCAGCCCTCTCTCAGCGGGGTCATACGGTTGGAGCGGCGCTTACGGAACACATTTTTTCATCGATCCTGTGAAGGCGCTTACCGGCGTCATGGTCATGCAGGTCTCGAATATCGGAGGTGCCGGTTCCCCGGTCATCCCAGTATTTGAAAGATGTGCCGAAGAGGAGATCGGATGAGCGTTTAGCTGTCTGCCTTTAACATCAAAGGCGACTCCACCTTCGAAGACTGAACCGGATAGAAAGTAAGCTCCCGATCATCGATTTATCGCTGATGACCGGGAGATCTTATTCATGTCAATGCCGGCAGAACGAAACTTCCTGCGTATCGCCCAAAGATTTTCAAGCTTGAATTCGTCAAGCGTCCTTAGATCCTCGGTGTTTTTATAGATGCGCATCGCAACACACGTATAAGTTTGCTGCAAATCAAGTATTTGCCTGTAGCTTACGTCCAAGCAGGGTAAGCTTTGGATGGGCGGGTATATCACCCCGGTTTTTTTTCGTGTTTTTGAGATCAGCATCTTTCGAAAATCTTGACAAGAATCCGATGTCGGACTATAGTATAAGTGTCCGATGTCGGATTTTATGAGGAGGCTGCTTATGAAGACTGAGGAATACCTTATGAATATCGCCAAACAGGAAAAACAGTTTGATTCATTGTATCGCAATGCAGGTGCTCTTTTCGGCTTACCGGATTGTGCCATGTGGATTCTCTACTTTTTATCAACATCGGAAGATGAATTGTCCCAGCAGGATCTGATCGAGAAGATGATGTTCCCGAAGCAGACCATCAATTCCGCTGTCGCAGGCCTTGCAAAGAAGGGCCTGGTTGAACTCACGATGATCCCCGGAACCCGAAACCGTAAGAAACTGACGCTGACGAAAGCCGGAAATGAGACGGCAAACAAAACAGTCAGCAGAATGTACCGGGCAGAGTGCCGTGCAGTTGAGCAGATGGGTGTCGAACGCATGACACAGTATATAGAGTTGTACAGGGACTTCTTTACCTGCCTTCAGAAAGAATTTCAAAAGGATGGTCTGATCGATGGAACACAGGAATGATAATATCGAGATTATCGGCGCGTCCGAAAACAACCTGAAGCACATCGATGTGACGATCCCGAAAGGCAAACTGGTTGTGTTTGCGGGTGTGTCCGGTTCCGGTAAGAGCTCCCTTGCCTTTGATACTGTCGCTGTAGAATCGGAGCGCGAGTGGCAGCAGTCCTATCCGCTGTTCCTGCGGAACAAGATGCCGCATTATGACCGCCCGAAGGCGGATGAGATCCGCAATCTGACACCTGCCATCGTGGTGGATCAGCACGCCATGCGGCTGCTTTTATGCTTTTTCAGAAGATCCTTTGTCATGTTCGCACCTCACCACAGCGACGTTTCCGTCAGGCGTTTGGAAATAAAGTTGGTCGATGTGACCATGACAAGCGAAACGATGGTATTCAAAAGACTTATAGCCGCTGAGAAGCCGTAGTTGGACTGCTTGAGTCCCACCTTGTAGACGTAGGTGGATATGATCTCGGACGAGCCCATGTTCATCGTGTTCTGCAT
>JAEEYY010000037.1 GCA_016288355.1 Synergistes sp. | reverse complement strand
GATACTGCTTAAAGGCACGGCCCCCGAAACGATAATCGACACGGTATCAAAGGAAAAATGCACGATAGTCTGGCTGCTGGTGCCGTGGGCGCAGGATATACTGGACGCTATAGACGCGGGGAAGGTGAAACTGGACAAATATGAGCTCTCTCAGTGGCGCCTTATGCATATAGGCGCGCAGCCGGTGCCCCCGAGCCTGATAGCAAGATGGCGCAGGATATTCCCGCAGCATGACTATGACACGAATTACGGCCTTTCGGAATCTACCGGCCCGGGCTGCGTGCATCTCGGGATCGAGAACATACACAAAGTCGGCGCGATAGGCGTTCCCGGCTACGGCTGGGAAGCCAAGATAGTAGATGAAAAAGGAGAGCCGGTAAAGGGCGAAAACGTAGGGGAGCTGGCAGTGAAGGGGCCCGGGGTAATGACATGCTACTACAGAGACCCCAAAGCGACCTCAGAGGTGCTGCGCGACGGCTGGCTAATGACCGGCGATATGGCGCGCCGCGACGAAGACGGCTTCATCTACCTCGTCGACCGCAAGAAGGACGTGATAATCAGCGGAGGAGAGAACCTTTATCCCGTGCAGATAGAAGACTTCCTCCGCGCGCATCCAAGCATAAAGGACGCCGCGGTGATAGGCCTGCCGGATACAAGGCTCGGGGAGATAGCCGCCGCCATCATCGAGATAAAAGAGGGCTTCTCATGCACAGAGGAAGAGAGCAACAAATTCTGCCTCGACCTGCCGCGCTACAAGCGTCCGCGCCGCGTGATCTTCGCGGATATCCCGCGCAACCCGACAGGCAAGATAGAAAAGCCGAAGCTGCGCCAGATATACAGGGCCGAGCATCTGGTAGCGATGCAGAGCGAATCGTAAATAATCAAAGAACCGGGAACAAAAGGCGCCGGAGCGGGATAAGACCCTCTTCGGCGCCTTTTTTAACTTTAAGTAATTCTTTCCGCGCAGGGCTTCCGCCGCTGCGTCTCAGCCTCCGAGATAAGCTTTTTTGATCGCCGATGAGGCAAGCAGCTCTTCTCCGGTGCCGGTAGTGACTACCTTGCCGGTCTCGAGCACGTAGCCGCGGTCTGCGACCGACAGCGCCATGCGCGCATTCTGTTCGACGAGCAGAATAGTCGCGCCGCTTTTGTGCATATCCCCGATTATATCGAATATCTGCTCAACAAGTATCGGGGCAAGCCCCATCGACGGCTCATCCATCATCAGGAGCTTCGGGCGGCTCATCAGGGCGCGCCCCATAGCGAGCATCTGCTGCTCCCCGCCGGAGAGCGTGCCTGCCTGCTGGCGGCTGCGCTCCTTCAGCCTCGGGAAGAAGCCGTAGACCTTTTCAAGGTCTTCCTCTATACCCTGCGCTTTGCCGTGAGCTTCGCGCGTGAAAGCACCCATCTCGAGATTCTCTTTTACGGTCATATGCAGGAATATGCGGCGGCCTTCGGGCACCTGAGCCAGCCCCATCTCGACGATGCGGTGCGGCGGCACGCGAAGCAGATCTTTTCCAAGGAAAGAGATGCTGCCGGTGACCGGGCGCAGCAGGCCGGATATCGTGTTCAGCGTAGTGGATTTGCCCGCGCCGTTCGCGCCGATAAGGGTGACTACCTCTCCTTCGCAGACTTCAAAGGAAATGCCCTTGATGGCATGGATGCTGCCGTAATAAACATTGATATTCTCGACCTTAAGTATCGGAGCGCTCATCACTGTTTTTCCCTCTGTTTGCCGAGATATGCCTCTACCACGGCAGGATTCTGCTGTATATCCTCTGGCGTGCCCTTCGCGATTATATGGCCGAAGTTAAGGACGCATATTCCCTCGCAGATGTTCATCACAAAGTTCATATCATGTTCGATAAGCACTATCGCGATATTGAACATGTCATGTATCTTGCGGATATTCTCCATCAGCTCCACGGTCTCCGACGGGTTCATGCCGGCGGCGGGCTCGTCAAGCAAAAGCAGCGAAGGATTGGTCGCAAGGGCACGTACGATCTCAAGGCGGCGCTGCGCGCCGTAGGGCAGCGACCCCGCCTTCATGTCGGCCATGTGCTGCATGTCGAATATTGAAAGCAGCCTGAGCGCGCGGCGGTGCGCGCTGCGCTCCTCGCGGCGGAAGCCGGGCAGACGCAGTATCGCGCTTGCCATGCCGTAATGCATCGAGTTGTTCATTGCCACCTTGACATTGTCCGCCACGCTGAGATTGCCGAAGAGGCGTATGTTCTGGAAGGTGCGCGCAATGCCTGCGCGGTTGACCTGCATCGTGGTCATGTCGTGAGTATCCTGCCCGTCAAGCAGTATCGTGCCTGTCGTGGGCTGATAGACCTTTGTCAGAAGATTGAAGACCGTCGTCTTGCCGGCGCCGTTGGGACCTATCAGGCCCGCGATCTCGGTGCGGCCTATAGTCAGATTGAAGTTTTCGACAGCCTTCAGGCCGCCGACCGTGACTCCGAGATTTATGCATTCAAGGATAGGGGTCTTGTCGACGTCGCGCTCGGGCACCATCGCGCGCGACGGCAGCGGGACCAGTTTGGTATGGGAAGCGTTATGCGCCATTGTCTTTTCCCTCCCTATTCCCGGCACGGCCGAAGCGCGGAGCAAAACGCCGGACAAATTCTCTTATGGAGCTGTTGTTCGTACAGAGCATGACCGCGATCAGAACGACAGCATAGAGCAGCATGCGGTAATCGGCGAACTGACGAAGCTTCTCCGGCAGTATCGTAAGGGCGGCGGCCGCCGTGATGGAGCCGAGCATGTTGCCCTGCCCGCCGAGCACGACGAACACCAGCACCAGGATAGAAGTGTTGAAGTCAAATTTGTTCGCGACTATCGTCGAGTAGTTCATCGCAAAGAGGCAGCCTGCTGCGCCTGCAAGAGCGGCAGAGGTCACAAATGCCATCATCTTGTATCTTGTTATGTTGATGCCTACGCTCTCGGCCGCGATGCGGTCGTCGCGTATAGCCATAAACGCGCGTCCGCTGCGGCTGTTGACAAGGTTGAAGACTATCACGAGAGCCGCCATCGTAAGAATGAAGCCGGCGGTAAAGGTGGAGAGCTTCTGTATGCCTCCTATGCCCATCGGGCCGGCTATTATCAGACGGCCGCCCTCAAGCAGCCGCGTTTTATCGGTAAGCATGCTCATGCTTATGCCTGCGCTGTCAATGCCCAGATAGAAGTTGTTGAAAATGTTTTTTATTATCTCGCCGAAAGCAAGCGTTACTATCGCAAGATAGTCGCCCTTGAGCCTCAGCACCGGTATTCCTATCAGAAATCCCGCAACGGCCGCAAAAAAAGCGCCGATGATTATCGCAGCGGCCAGGCGGAGCGGCGCGTAGGGAAGCACGCCCTGTAAAATAATAGCAGCCGATACGCCTGAAAAGGCACCTATCGACATGAAGCCCGCATGCCCGAGCGAAAGCTCCCCGAGGACGCCTACGACAAGGTTAAGTGATATCGCCATGACCATGTAGGCGCAGATAGGCACGAGCATCCCGCGCATCGACGAGCTGAGAACGCCTGCTGCGATCATAAGCTGCAGTATGACAAAAGCCGCGATCACTGCCATATATGTGAAAAATATCTGGCGCGCGTTGCCTCTTTTCAGGTTCAGGTATCTTTTCAGCATGGCTACACCTTTTCCTGCATCTCAATGCCGAGCAGTCCCGCCGGTTTAACGAGCAGAACAATGATAAGCACCGCGAAAACGATCGCGTCGGAGAGCTGTGTCGAGATGTACGCCTTTGCGAATATCTCGATAACGCCGAGCATAAGACCTCCGAGCAGCGCTCCCGGTATCGAACCTATGCCGCCGAAGACGGCAGCCGTAAACGCCTTGATGCCGGGCATCGACCCGGTGGTCGGCATCAGCGTCGGGTATGAGGAGCAGAGAAGCACTCCCGCTATCGCAGCAAGCCCCGAACCAATAGCGAAGGTCAGGGATATCGTGGCATTCACATTGATGCCCATAAGCTGCGCGGCGCCTTTATCCTCCGAACAGGCCCGCATGGCCTTTCCCATGCGGGTGCGCCCTGTGAACCACGTAAGGCAGATCATTATAACGATGCAGGTCACGATCGTGACGATCGTGACATAAGAGACCGACAGCTGCCCGGAGAAGAGCTTCACCGAGCCTTTTGTCACTACAGAGGGGAACATCTTCGGGTTGGAGGTCCAGAGCAGCAGCGCGGAGTTCTGCAGGAAATAGCTGACGCCTATCGCGGTTATAAGGACCGCAAGCGACGGCGCCCTGCGCAGAGGCTTGTAGGCAAGCCTCTCAACGATGATGCCGAGCATCGTGCATACGATCATCGCAAGTATTACTCCGAGTATCGGCGGCAGATGGAAGCGGGAAACAGAATAAAAACAGATATACGCGCCGACCATGATAACATCGCCGTGCGCGAAGTTGAGCATCTTGGCTATGCCGTAGACCATCGTATAGCCAAGCGCGATAATGGCATATACGCTTCCCAGGCTAAGCCCGCTTATGACGAAGTTCAGAAAAGTCATTACACACCTCTTGTATCCTGCTGTATGCGCAGCTCAAAACGAGCGGGCATCGTGCGTGCAGTGCTTTTTAAAACACGCACGGGCGCACCTGAAGGTTCGAACCGCCTGAGGAGCTTTCAGATGCACCCGGTAAATCGGCGGAGCGGTATAAGACCGCATCCGCCGCAGGGAAAACTATATTATGTTAGTCGAGGCCGACGTAGGCGCCGTTCTTGATCACCATTCCCTTAGGATCCTTGGTGACCGCGCCGTCTTTGCCCCAGCTCATGTTGTTTCCGGTAACGCCGCTGAACTTCATCGTGGTGAACTGAGCTATCATTGCGCTGCAGAGAGCCTTGCGGTCCATATCCGGTTTCGCCTTGGCTGCCTCAAGGGCCTGTTTGTAAGCGTATACGCAGTCATAGCCGTCGGCCGCGAATTGGTTCGGGAGCTCGCCGAAAGCCTTCTTGTATTTCGCAACGAAATTCGCCGTGCGCTTGTCCTTTGAGTCTGCGTTGAACGGGGTAAGCAGCATTACGCCTTCCGCAAGAGACTTATCAAAGCCTTCCATCGTAAGGATACCGTCCATGCCGTCGACTCCGAACCACTTCGGAGCAAAGCCCATGCCGGCAGCCTGAGCAAGGATCAGCGAAGCATGCTGATAGTACATCGGCAGGAAAACCAGTTCCGCACCCTTCTTCTGGGCGTCCATCAGCTGCACCGAGAAGTCGGTGTCCTGTCCGTCCATAAATGTCGTGTCGCTTACGACATTAAGTCCGACCTTCTTCGCCTTATCGATGAATGTGTCATGTATGCCCTTGGAATATACGTCGTCGTTTTTCCAGATGACAGCGACTTTGTTCGCGAGCTTCTTGGTGACCATGTACTGTGCGGAAGCGGAGCCCTGGTTCGGGTCAACGAAGCACATCTGGAAAACGTTGTCTTTGCCGGCGGTGACCGCTACTGCCGACGCCGACGGCGTGAGGGCGAATATCCTGTCGCTGAAGTTTTCGGCGGAAGTGGCCTCGCAGGGCTTTGAGGTGACCGAACCGAGCGACAGCTGCATTCCCCAGTCCTTCAGCGCGTTGTAGGCGTTGACTGCCTTTTCCGCGTCATGAGCGTCGTCTTCGTAGCGAAGTTCAAATTTGATCCCGCCCATCGCGTTGATCTCGTCAACGGCTATCTGGGCTCCGTTCTTCGCCGCATTGCCGTAAATAGCCGCGCCGCCCGTAAGCGGGCCGGTACCGCCGATCTTGAAGGCGCCGGCGGCAAAGCTGCAGCCGGCTGTCGCGGCGACCATAAGTACTGCCATCATAAGCGCTGTAAACTTTCTCATTCTGCTTTTCTCCTTTTTAGCGTTTATTTTCGCCCGATACTGCTTCCGTCATCTGACCCGGTTCCCCGTCCGAAAGGACTTCCGGGGGGGCGGAAAAGTCCGGATATCCGCAGTATGAGCTTATTCTTACACATATTGAGAAATTATAGGTTAGAGGAATTATAAAGTCAAACAATAATATTTTTATTAAAAAAGCTTAAACCGCGTGAGGCTGTCTGTTTATATCGATGCTGCAGATTTTAAGGCAAAAATTAATAATATCCTGCGCTGACATGCTTAATAAATGTTTTCACAGCAAGCACACAGACCGTAAAAAAGATCCGATAAAAAGCGGTGATCCCGGCGCCGCCTGAAAAGACGGGTATTCAGCCCCTTAAAACGTAAGCCATCGGCCGCAGATATTGCGCTTCTGCTGTTTTATGTTAAAATCATTTATGGCATATGCCAATAACTAATACGGAGGGGATCGCCGTGGCAAGACCGTGCAAGAGAAGGCGCGTATTCTGCGAGCCTTGCTGCCGGCACTTTGCGCCGGCAGACACGGCAGGATGCAGCCTGCAGCCGGTTATCATGACCGTCGACGAACTTGAGTCGGTGCGGCTGATAGACCTTGAGGGGCTGAGCCAGGAGGAGTGCGCCGAAAGCCTCGGCGTCGCGCGCTCCACGGCACAGAATCTCTACGGCAGGGCCAGGCTTAAGATCGCAAGGTGCATCGTAAACGGCAGGCCTCTTAAAATAACCGGCGGAGATTATATCCTCTGCCCCGAAGAGCAGCCGCGTAAGAAAGCCGCATACACCGGGGGACTGGATGAACTGGTAAAAGAAAATAACGATAACGGGAGGAATAATGCAGTGAGAGTCGCGGTAACTTACGAGAACGGGAAAATTTTCCAGCACTTCGGACATACGGAGGAGTTTAAAGTCTATGATATCGAAGACGGCAAGATAATAAAAAGCGCAGTGACCGGCTCCGACGGACAGGGACACGGCGCTCTGGCAGGGCTCCTTGCGGGGCGCGGGGTAGACGCGCTGATCTGCGGAGGGATAGGGGCAGGCGCGATAATGGCGCTTGCCGAAGCGGGCATTCGCGTTTACGCAGGCGTATCGGGAGAAGCGGACGCGGCGGTAGACGCGCTTATCGCGGGGACGCTGCAATATCAGGAGAACGCGTCATGCTCGCACCACGAACACGAACATCACGACTGCCACGGCGGAGGGCACAGCTGCCACTGAAAAGGTACAAAAAACCAAAGAGGGGACGCGTCTGCGCCCCCTCTTTTCAACATTTAACAGGAATGCTCCGGTTAATATAAACGATCTTCCGTGCACCGGCCGCGTGCGGCTGTAAAAGCGGGGCTAAAAGATCACAAGTCCCAGAACGAATACCACCAGACAGGCCGTTACCGCTACCTGCAGCAGGCTGCCACCGAACCACGCAAGCGCGGCGGCCGCCACAAGAGCGGGAATCGCAGTCACAGCGCTTCCCGTCGCGTCGATTATCGCAGGGAAAGTCATAACGGCAAGGGTAACGTAAGGGACATAGTATAGAAACGCACGTACCCGCCTGTTTTTTATCTCTTTGCGGATGATCGTCAGAGGAAGCGCGCGTATAGCGTATGTGACCGCCGCCATCACCAGTATATATATATAAATATTACGCGTCATCCCGGCAATCCTCCTTCGGCGGGAAAATAAACGCCGCAGCCAGAGATATCAGCACTGTAAGCATTATCGTGCGGCTGCCGGGGGACAGCCCGAGATCGCAGATGCGGGAAAAGAAAAAACTTGCCGCCATCGAAAACAGAATAAGAAAGGCGATCACAGGGTTTTTGCGGGCAGGAGGAACAATGACCGCGATAAACATCCCGAAAAGCCCTGCAGAAAGCGCGGTCACTATATCTTCCGGCAGGATATTGCCGGCTATAAGACCGAACAAGGTCCCCAAAGACCACCCGGGAATAGCCGACGCGGCCATCCCGTATGCATAAAAGGGATCAACATAGCCGGGCTGCGCTATAGACAGCCCGAAGATCTCGTCCGTCAGATCATAGGCTATAAGCATCCTGTGTAAAAGAGGCGTGTCCGGCGATATCTTCTGGCTCATCGCGCAGGACATGAGCAGGTAGCGCGCGTTGGCCACCAGTAGCATCACAGCCACTTCCAGATAGCTGGCGCCTTCCGCTATCAGAGTGTAGCCGGCAAACTGACCGGCCGACGCGTTCTGCGTGAAAGAGCTCAGGAATGCCTGAAGGGGCGAAAAACCGGCGTTCTTTGCGCAGATGCCCATCGTAAAGCCGACTGCCATGTAGCCCAACATAATGGGTATAGCGTCGCGCATACCGTTAAAAAAGTATTTGCTTCTGTCCAACGTCATTACGTCCTCTCAGTTTTGCATATTACTGTAAGATTATAACTTCTTTACGGGATTTCTGTCTGTTTTGCCGCAGACGCAGCACGATAAATAAGATAAAATGCTTCGCAGTCATGCCGGCCTTTTTTCTCATACTGCACATCAAAGCAGCGTTCAAACAGGCATATAAAGACGTGATCCATACTGAAAGGGGAAGGCTTATGCCTTCCCCTTTTGCGTTCAGAGCGGTTTTTTTAATGCTTTGATCAATATCCGGTAGTGGTTTCGTGCTTCTGAAGATGAGCCATATTGTTGTTGACCTTCTTCAGATAGCTGTGCGCTATTCCTCCATAGTAACGGTTAAGAGCCTTCTGAAGCGTGCCGTAGACTTTGACATAGCGGGAAAGTATAAGAACTCCCGCCTCTACGCCGCGTTCCGGGTCGAACATATGCTCCCGTGTCGCAGCTATGCCTTTGCTGCGAAGCATCCCGTTATGGACTTTCCACATCACCTGCATCACGCCGAGAGCTCCCGCTTTGCTTGCGGCCCCCGGATTAAAGCGGCTCTCCGCTTTTGCGATGCTTATTGCGAGGTCGGACGGTATATTGTATTTCTGACTGTAATAAACGAGCGCCATGGCTTCGCGCCAGGCTGTTTTCGCTGAGACATTGGGGTTCACTTTCCTGATATAGGACGCGGCGTTTGCGACTTTTTTCTGCTTTGCCGGATCCAGCGTACCCAGCTTGTTGAGAGTACTGACGGGGTGCTCGCTGCACCATAGTCCGATATGTTCTTTCGATAACCCCTGTTTTCTCAGTGCATTATAGATAGAGTCATGATAGGCCGGGGCTGATTTTTTCTGCCCGGATTTCTGCTCTTCACGGCTGCCGTTTAAAATGACCGCAGTCTTGCTTTCCGTTCCAGCCGTATTCTTTGCTGCCGTACTTTCAGTTACTGTCGATATTACTGTGCCGTCCGAGAGGGTGCTATGTGTTTTCGGCGCTGTCTCTTCTTCCTCGCATTCGGCGTATCCCGCAAATATGAACACCGAACAGACGATAAGGAGCAGCGCTGCGATTCGCGGCGTAAAGAACCGCCGCTTTTTCATTATTTTTCGCATATATGCCTCCTTACAATTCGAGAACACGAAACGCAGCCGCATAACAAGCGTATACAACATATAGCGCTGCTTTTCGCGGGCACTCTCAACGCATAGAATATAATAACGTCAAGCGTCAGGAAGTCAAGTTAAAAAGAATCAGCAATAATTTACAAATTATATTTTATTGTTAATTTATTTTAAATGATTTTTAACAAAACCATGTGCAATTCACAGGTGCAATATGAATATCATTATTTTTTTAATTATTCATCTTTATTCAGCGCAAGGAAAAGAATTCCGGCAAAAAGGATGCAGACGCCGCAGATTCCGATGAAAGAAAGTCGTTCTCCAAGCAAAAACACCGACAGGAGGCAGGCCGTAAGCGGCTCTGTCAGAGCAAGCGTATAGCCCGTTCCAAGTTCTATTTTTCTTATCCCGACAGTAAAAAGAATATACGGCACGATAGTGCTGACAAATACAAGGAGCAGCATGCACAGCGCTCCGCGCGGATGCATCAGCCATGAGACGCCTCCGTATACGAGTCCCGGCAGAGCAATAATGCCGCTGATGAAACTTACCACAGCTATCGTTTCATAGGGACTGCGCCTGACCCAGCGCAGTCCTACACCTTCAAGCGCGTATGCCGCTGCGGCGCTGAGCGCAAGCAACACGCCGGCAAAGCTGACGGATATACCGCTCCCGCCGGAAAGCAGCATCGCACATCCGGCTATCGTCATCGCTGTTGCTATGTACCAGCGGAAACCGAGACGTTCTTTAAAAAAGAGCCAGCCGAACAGTCCCGCGACAGGGGGAGAAGCGCCTATCGCGACCATGGTGCCTACAGCCACACCGGTAAGCTTCACCGCGGTGAAAAAAGTTAGCTGATACCCCGCAAGTCCCAACGCCGCAACAAGTACTCCCTTAATATCCCATCTGCCGGTAAATATCTTTCCTCCTGTAACTGCGGTCATTATTGCAAGCAGAATCGTTCCTGAAAAAACCGCGCGGACGGAGCCCACTGCAAGAGGAGAAACTCCGGCAGGCATAAAGGCCTGGATAGTGCCTGTAGTTCCCCAGCATACTCCGGCCGTTACCACACATATGATTCCTGTAAGCGATTTCTTTGAAATACTCATATCATATAATACCAGCCGGATGCGCCGGCTTCAGCAGATCGTCTTCCATATCATTTCACATTTTCTCCCGCTGCCGCCTTTATACTTCTATGCCGCGGCTCAAAACGCGCCCAAAAGAGCGTTTTTTCGTTCAAAGAACGTGTTTTTTGCAAAAACGGGCCGTTTCCTCATTACCGCGGAAGCTTTACAACTATTTTCTTTATGTGTGAGCGCGCAGCAGGATCTGCTTTTCATTTTTTCGCATATATGTCTCCTTTCAATTCGAAAACACGAAACGCAGCCGCTGTAACGAGCATACACAACATACAGCACAGCTTTCCCCGGGCTCTCAGCGCATAGAATACAATAACGTCAAGCGTCAGGAAGTCAAGTTAAAGGATACCGGCGATATTTTACAGATTCGATTTTTTTAATTAATTTAAAAAAATATATCCTAACACGTGCAATTTATCGATAAATTATTATTTTATATAAATATTTTTTTATTCGTTTTTGCTGAAAGCAAGGAAAAGAATGCCGGCAAAAAGGATGCAGATGCCGCAGATCCCGATGAAGGAAAGTCTTTCGCCAAGCAAAAACACCGACAGGAGGCAGGCCGTAAGCGGCTCTGTCAGAGCAAGAGTATAACCCGTTCCAAGTTCAATTTTTCTTATACCGACCGTAAAAAGCGTATACGGTATTATCGTACCGACAAATACCAGAAGCAGCATGCACAGCGCTCCGCGCGGCTGCAGCATCCAGGAAATATCTCCGGCAGCTGCGAACCCCGGCAGAGCGATAATGCCGCTTATAAAAGTTACCATCGCTATGGTTTCATAAGGACTGCGCCTGACCCAGCGCAGGCCGACACCCTTAAGGGCATATGCCGCCGCAGCGATAAGCGCAAGCAGGACCCCTGCAAAACTGACGGTGACAACATTATTTCCGCCGAGGATCAGCATTGTGCAGCCTGCTATCGTCATCGCTGTTGCTATGTACCAGGAGGCGCTCAGACGTTCTTTAAATAAGATCCGTCCCAATAATCCGGCAGCGGGAGGGGATACGCCTATCGCGACCATGGTGCCTACAGCCACTCCGGTAAGCTTCACCGCTGTAAAAAATGTGAGCTGGTACATCGCCGAACCGAGAGCCGCAACCAGCACCCCTTTAAGATCCCACCTGCCGGTAAAGATCTTCCCGCGGGTAACCGCAGTCATTATTGCAAGCAGTATGATACCTGAAAACAGCGCCCTGGCGGGCCCTACCGCAAGGGGAGATACGCCTGGAGGCATAAATGCCTGAATCGTGCCGGTAGAGCCCCAGCAGACTCCGGCAGTGACCACACAGATGATCCCTGTGAGCGAATTCTTTGAGATACTCATATCACATAACACCTGTCGGATGCGCCGGCTTCAGCAGATCGTTTTTCATGCCGTTTCACATCTTC
Source organism: Synergistes sp. (assembly GCA_016288355.1). Lineage (GTDB taxonomy): Bacteria > Synergistota > Synergistia > Synergistales > Synergistaceae > Synergistes. The sequence goes on along the minus strand of JAEEYY010000037.1, from coordinate 742 downwards.
TCCAGCTCCCGCCTGCATACATTTATGCCGCAACTAAAGAAGCGTCAAATGAGTGTTTCTCCGTTCAAAGAACGTGTTTTTCGCAAAAGCGGCCGTTTCCTCATTACCACGGAAGCTTTACAACTATTTTCTTTATGTGTGAGCGCGCCGTAAGATCCGCTCCGGGACGGTGAGCGTCCCAGGGCGCAAGCAATACCGCGTATCCGCGGGTCAGCTTAAGCTCCTGCCCCGTGCCTTCATAAAAGGCAATATCGTTTTCTTCATCATACGGCGTCTTCAGAAGCAGCTCTTCCAGCGGGGCGTAGCCGATACTCTCGGCGCCTTCCAAAACGAGCTGCAGATCCCAGTATTTCCTGTGGGCTTCAAAGGGGATCTCTTCTTTCGGTCTTGTATCGTACTCCCCGAAGCGCAGATCCAGCGGCGAAAAATCCTCTTTTTTCAATTCGTCGAAACTTTTAACGCATGACGCCGCAAGAAAAGCCGAGAGCTCCGCCGCGCGCGGGAGAAACTCCGAGAGCTTTTTTATAAAATTTTCGACAGTATCGTAGATCATATCATCCCCACCCTCTGTTATTTGCTGCAGCTTCTGATATGCCGTATAGGCAGACGACCCCGGATGCAGGCACAGACGCTTATTTTATCTCTTCGATCTTCAACCCGAGCTCTTCCCATTCGGAGTAGAGCCCGCGCAGAGCATTTTCGGTATCATTAAGCTCTATCATCAGGCTCTGTATCCTTGCGG
>JAEEYY010000036.1 GCA_016288355.1 Synergistes sp. | reverse complement strand
TTTCCGCACTGTGAGCGTATAGCTGGAGGTATTATTCCATTTGTCATAATAGCCGGATATCCTATGCAGCTTCCACACAGGCTTCATTTCGCTCATGATGCAGGGCAACAATTCCTGTTTCCTGATCTTTAAAACATCAAAGGTGTTATCATGCGAGCCCTCGAAAGGCCGCTTAGCCTCTGCATCATATAAAACAAGCTGATCTTTCGCAGCGATCGCATGCAGACAGGGAATAACTTCACGAGCCATGGCATATGGTGCAGCGATATATAAGAATACTTTTTGTCTGCATCCGTCCGGGGAAAAACAGATATGCACACTGCACTTACCGCCTGTTTCCGCTTCGATCTGTTTCTTGATCACTTCGGCGTCAAAACAGCACATGAGATCATAGGCGCGCCGGTATTTCCATTCGCACTCGGAGCCTGGGCTCACTGCGATTGACTTATATATAAAAAGACGATACAGCATCTGTTACCACCGCCCCGCAAGACATTCTTGCAGATATATCGTAGCGGCGCGGCATATTCTTTTCACGGAAAAAAAGATGCGAACTGTGAAACAGGGGGCGTCCTATTATGTGTTATAAAGGGCGGAAACATGACCCAGGGCTGCACAAGTCACTGAAGATCGACCCATTAAAAAATCAGGCCCCCGGGAATGCCGGAGGCCTGACTCAAACACTTATACGCGTGCCCTAAAACGGGATGTCCGTCCCTTCGCCTTTTTCCTTTGCCAATCTGACAAGCAGGTTGGATGCGGCAACGTCAAACAACGCCATCCCCACCGATTTGCAAAGAGAAGTCTCCGGCCAGTCGTTGTCCTTTTTATTTTCTATCCTTTGCGCATAGGTATGTATCTGCTCTTTTTTCAGAGAACCGTTTGCCAGCGGCGTGATCAGGTCCCCGCTCTCATCGAGCGCGTGCGGCGTATCGATATAGACATTGTCGCCGGTAACGCTGAATAGTGCGTCCGGGTATTCTCTCATATCGGGCAGATATGAGCCGATGCCGGAGAAGGCATGTCCGCGGAGGAGTTCTGCCGAATCGGGGAACAACGGTTCTTTGGTGGTCGTGGCCGTCATTACTGCCTGGGTATTCTCCAGCAGCTCGGCTGCGTTTTTCGCGATCCTGATATTTACATTCGGGATGACCGGTTCAAGCTTCTTTGCGAATTCCGGCAGCTTCCCGCTGAAAATGTCATATATCCAAAGCTCTTTTACAGACCCGCGTGCCGCGCAGCCGTAACGCGCCTGCCAATAGCCCTGCGTGCCCGCTCCGATAAGGCCCAGAGAGCTGATGTCCGGCTTTGCGGTATTTCTTATCCCCACTCCGCCTACCGCGCCCGTACGGACTGCGGTGACGATCTTGCCCTCAAGAAAAGCCGTCGTCTCTCCGGTATGCGCATCGAACAAAACGACCGAGCCGTTGATAAACGGCAGTTTTTTCTCGGGATTTTTAGGACGCAGCGTAAGCAGCTTGCACCCCCAGGTATAAGCCGTCAGGCAGGGCATGAGCATCAGAGAATCTTTGTCAGGGCCAAAGACGGTATTCGAACGCAGCGGCATCGCGAATTCTTCATGCTCCGCGTAAACAAGGGCCTTTTCGATCTCATCCATCATTGCGTTCAGGTCAACGGATCTTACGATACTTTCTTCGTTGAGTAAAAGCACACTTACACCTCTTTCTTTTTATTGTGAGCGGGTGCTAAATTTTATATCCGCTAATAATATGTCCGAACCTCCCTGTCAACGTCAAGGCATGCGGTTTAAACACCATTTTGTTTTACACACTAATCTTAAACGTATAAGCGGAAAACAGGAATATTAAGCAGATAAAAAAGAAGCACAGACAGCTGTAATATTTGAAATATAAACTACACACGACAGAAAGCCGCAGCGAAGTTTCTCCGCCGCGGCTTTCTGTCGTTTTATACTGTTTTCCGTTCGTCAGTGGTTTCTGACGATCTCCTTGATCACCATCAGGCGTGAGAGCGTCGAGCGTTCCATCTCCTCGAGCTTCATGGATATCGAGCGGATAGCTTCGCCGTACGAAGGTATCATGACGTGTTCGAGCGCGTTCACGCGTCTTCTCGTACGCTCTATCTCCAGCGCCATTGAAGAAACGGCTTTCTCCTCGGCCGCAAGCCGGACAAGGGAAGGCAGGAGCTTGAGGAATTTGTCGAGGGCCACGTCAAGGCTTCCGGGGGATGTGGCAAAGCCGTACGACAGCTCGGATCTCTGTTCAGCGAAGTCGTATTCAGGCACACGCACGCTCATGACGTTCCTGTAGCTTACGCCGACTTTCATGTCGCCGCCGGCGCTCATCAGTGTCTGTTCGAGCATCTGGGGAAGGGTCTGGGCGCGCGCCATCAGAAAACCGCCGTAGCATTCGCCGAGCTCGCTTTCGACTTCACTGCGCAGGTTGTATAATTCCTTCGCCCGTACCAGGAATTCCTTGACGAGCGCATCCTGCTTGTCTTTAAGAAGCTTATGTCCCCTCTTCGCGACGACCAGAAGCCTCTTCAGCCGCGACAGCTCCATCCTGTTGGGGTTGACATTAAGCGCCTTTGCCATTGAAAGTCACCACTCTCTAATTCTCTTTCTGCTGCTCAGCGTCTTCTTTTGCCGCAAGGAGCGGTTTCAGATACTTCTCGATGTACTCGTCTCTGATACGCTTCAGTTCGCGGACAGGAGCTATCGTGAGAAGATCCCAGCCGAGCTGGAGCGTGTCTTCCACGCTGCGGTTCTCGTACTCGCCCTGGCGGACATAGCGGTTTTCAAACTCGTCCGAGAATTTCGCGAAAGCCTTATCTTCGTCGGAAAGCGCGCCTTCGCCAAGTATGACGGCGAGTTCCTTAGCTTCTTTACCGCGCGAATAAGCGGCGAAGAGCTGGTTCATAAGGTCCGCGTGATCTTCTCTCGTTTTGCCTTTGCCTATACCCTTATCCTTAAGGCGCGAGAGCGACGGCATAACGTCGACCGGCGGATAGATGCCCCTGCGGTGCAGACCGCGGGCAAGCATTATCTGACCCTCGGTGATATATCCTGTAAGGTCGGGAATCGGGTGCGTTTTGTCGTCTTCAGGCATCGTAAGTATAGGTATCTGGGTTATCGAGCCCTTCCTGCCGCGAAGGCGTCCGGCCCTTTCATACATCGTCGCAAGGTCTGTATACAGATAGCCGGGATATCCGCGGCGTCCGGGGACTTCCTTGCGCGCCGCCGAGATCTCGCGGAGAGCCTCGCAGTAGTTGGTAAGGTCGGTAAGGATGACGAGCACATGCATATCTTTTTCAAACGCAAGATATTCCGCTGCCGTCAGAGCAAGACGCGGCGTCGAGATACGCTCTATCGCGGGGTCGTCCGCCAGGTTTATGTACATGACGGTGCGTTCGATAGCGCCTGTTTTGCGGAAGTCTTCCATGAAGAAGGATGCTTCCTCAAATGTGATGCCCATTGCCGCGAATACGACGGCAAAGTCGGAATGTCCGCTTATGACCGTTGCCTGACGGGCTATCTGTGCCGCCATCTTGTTGTGCGGCATACCGCTTCCGGAGAAGATAGGCAGCTTCTGCCCGCGAACCAGGGGGTTCATTCCGTCTATCGTCGAAATGCCGGTCTGGATAAATTCCGACGGGAAGTCGCGCGAGAAGGGGTTCATCGGGTTGCCGTTAACGTCAAGCGTTGTCTCCGGTATTATATCCGCGCCGCCGTCGATCGGGGTGCCGCGGCCGTTGAACATACGTCCCAGCATGCTCTTGGCCACGGGAAGACGCAGCACGTCGCCCATGAAGCGTATCTCGGTGGAATCGACGTCGATACCGCTGCTGCCTTCATAGACCTGAACAAGAGCACGGTCTTTGTCTATTTCGAGAACGCGTCCGCGGCGGCGTTCGCCGTTTCCGAGCGTGATCTCGGCAAGTTCATCGTAGCTTACGTCTTCAACCCTGTTTACGAGCATAAGCGGGCCCGAAAGGTTGGTTATGGTCCTATACTTCTCAGGCAACCTCATCGTGCTCACCTCCCGTTGTAAGCAGTTTGCCGAATACATCTTTTATTTTGTCTTCAAGATCGTCAAGGTTTTTAAGATCGCTCTCTTCGGTGTAGCGCATACGGGCTATCTCCTCGCGTATCGGCAGGTCTATAACGGTGCGCAGCCCTGCTCCCCGCGCCAGCGTCTGCATACCGAGGCTGTGGAAGGTGAGGATGTTGCGGAGCATCTTGAACTGCTTGTCCATCGACGCATATGTATCGATCTCGTGGAAGGAGTTCTGATGCAGGAAGTCTTCACGTATCGATTTTGACGTTTCCAGCACCATGCGTTCTTCTTTCGACAGGGCATCCACGCCAACGAGGCGGACTATCTCTTTCAGCTTATCCTCATCCTCGAGCAGCGACATGGCTTCTGTGCGGAATACGCTCCATTCGCCGTCGTAATGGCTGTCCCAGTACTCTCCGAGCTTCTGCGCGTAGAGCGAATAGCTGTTGAGCCAGTTGATGGCGGGGAAATGCCTCTGATAGGCCAGCTGTGCGTCGAGGCCCCAGAAGACCTTCGTAACGCGCAGCGTGTTCTGCGTAACAGGCTCGGAAAGGTCTCCGCCGGGAGGAGATACGGCTCCTATGACCGAAACGGCGCCTTCGCGTTTATCCTTGCCGAAGCATATCGCGCGTCCCGCTCTTTCATAGAACGATGCAAGGCGGGTTCCGAGGTATGCGTGATAGCCTTCTTCACCGGGCATTTCCTCAATACTTCCTGAGATTTGGCGCAGGGCCTCAGCCCAGCTTGAAGTGGAGTCTG
>JAEEYY010000035.1 GCA_016288355.1 Synergistes sp. | reverse complement strand
GACCTGCGCCATCCCTTCTCCGGCACCGGCGTGGCCATGCGCAACAACTGCCCCAGCCAGATCGCTCACTGCATCGCCGTCCACGCCAAGGAAGGCGACGGCACCCTGCGCAGCCCGGAAGCCGTCCTCATCAACAAGGCCGACTTCATGATGTTCGAAGGCGTCAAGGCCTTTTTGGGCATGAAGTAATCGACTTCTAAGATCGTTTACAGCTTTTGAGTTTTTAATAAACTACATGGAGGTAAATTCTTAATGGGCAAGACTGCAATCATGAAAATGATGGAACGCGCCTGCGGCCACGAAGTCAAAGTCGGCGACCGCGTCTGGTGCAACATCGACTGGGCCACCGCCCGCGATTTCGGCGGCGCTAACGTGGTGCTGCAGTTCGTGGAAGAAATGGGCGAGGACGCCAAGGTCTGGGATCCGGACAAGATCGCTTACACCTTTGACCTGCAGGCTCCTACCCGTTCCGAAAAAGTCGCCAAGAACCAGCAGATCATCCGCGACTTCGCCAAGAAGCAGGGCATCAAGCGGGTCTTCGACATCAACAACGGCATCGGCCAGCACGTTATGCTGGAAGCCGGCATGATCAAGCCCGGCGACGTGGTCCTGGGCACCGACTCCCACATGAACCTGCTGGGTTCCGTGGGCGCCTTCGCCACCGGCGTGGGCAACTCCGACGTGGCCGTGGCCTACATCAACGGCATCAACTGGTTCCGCGTGCCCGAGACCATGAAGATCGTGGTGGACGGCAAATTCAAGCCCGGCGTATATATGCGCGACTTCCTGCTCAAGCTCATCGGCGACCTGGGCGCTTCCGGCATGTACTTCAAGGCCGTGGAATTCTACGGCGAAGCCATCGACAACGCCGATCTGGCCGACCGCATCTGCCTGTGCTCCATGGCCACCGAAATGTCCGCCAAGATCCCGATCATCATGCCTTCCGGCAAGGTCCTGGACTGGCTGGTGGAACGGGCCGGCGACGTGGTCAAGGAACGCGTGGCTCAGCTGACCGCCGATCCCGACGCGGAATACTGCCAGGTCCTGCATTACGACGTGTCCGATCTGGAGCCCATGGTGGCCTGCCCCGATTCTCCGGACAACGTGAAGCCCATCTCCGAAGTTGAAGGCGAACACCTGGATCAGATCCATATCGGTTCCTGCTCCAACGGCCGTTTCGAGGATATCGAGGCCGCCTGGAAGGTCCTGAAGGCCGCCGGCTTCCCCAAGCTGCCCGTAGGCTTCCGCGCCATCATCACCCCGGCCACTACCGAGACTCAGCTCAAGCTGACCGAGGCCGGCTACATTGCCGATTTCCTCAAGTGCGGCGTCGTCTGCACCAACCCCACCTGCGCTCTGTGCACCGCCGAGCATTACGGCACCATGCCCGCGGGCGCCGTGGGTATGTCCACCACCAACCGCAACTTCATCGGTAAGGTCGGCAAGGGCTCTCACACCTACCTGGCCAGCCCGGCCGTGGCCATGGCTTCCGCCATCAACGGCTGCATCACCGACCCGCGCAAGTATTTGAAATAAGATAGAGGAGGAAAATTTACAATGGCAGAAATTCTCAAAGGCAGAGCTTGGGTATTCGGCGACGACGTGGATACCGACCTCATCTATCACAACAAATACCTGTTCGAGACCGACCCCAACAACATGCCCCAGTTCTCTTTCGAATATTACCCCGGCAAGGAAAACTTTGCCAAGGAAGTCAAGCCCGGCGACTTTGTGGTAGCCGGTAAGAACTTCGGCTGCGGCTCCTCCCGCGAGCACGCGGTGTACTGCCTGAAATATGCCGGCGTTCCCTGCCTGCTCACCGAGAACTGCGCCCGCATCTACTACCGCAACTGCATCTCCAACGCCTATCCCGTGCTGTTCATCAACGGCCTGAGCAAGGCCATTGCCGACGGCGACATCAAGGACGGCGACGAGCTGGAAGTGAACATGGATGCCGGCATCATCAAAGACCTGAACAACGGCAAGGAATTCCACGGCGACGCCGTCTCCGACCTGGAGCGCGACATCATGGCCGCCGGCGGCATCTTCCAGTATATGAAGCAGCAGGCCGCCAAAAAGTGAGCCTCTGCCCCGTTTGATCCGGTAACAGGCCGGGGCGGCAGCCCCGCCCCGGCTCAGATTTGCAAGAATAAACATAAACAAGGAGCGTGAAAAGTAAATGGGCAAGACTTTTGCCGAAAAGGTATTTTCCAAAAAAGCCGGCTATGAAGTGAGTGCCAACGACATCGTCACCGTCGAGCCGGATTGGTGCATGAGTCACGACAACGGCGCCCCCATCGCCCGCATCTTCAAGAAGATCGGCGTGGAAAAGGTCAAGTATCCGGAACGCATCTGCTTCATCCTGGACCATGCGGTACCGGCTCCCTCCTCTGACCATGCGGTCAACCACAAGGAAGTCCGTGAGTTCTCCAAGGCTCAGGGCATCCCGAACTTCTACGACGTCATGTCCGAAGGCGGCGTCTGCCACCAGAAGATGGTCGAAGAAGGCTACGCTCTGCCCGGTCTGGTAATGGTGGGCTCCGACTCCCATACCTGCACCTACGGCGCTATGGGCGCTTTCTCCACCGGCATCGGCCGTTCCGAAATGGCCGGCACCTGGGCCACCGGTCATCTGTGGTTCAAGGTCCCCGAATCCATGAAGGTCGTCGTCACCGGCAAGTTCAACCCCGGCGTCACCGCCAAAGACTTCATCCTCAAGTTCATCGGCGACGTCCGTGCCGACGGCGCTGACTACATGTCCGTGGAATTCCACGGCGAAGGCATCGAGAACATGTCCATCGCCGAGCGCATGACCCTGTGCAACATGGGCATCGAATTCGGCGCCAAGAACGCCGTGTGCAAGCCCGACCAGAAGGTGCTGGACTTCATCAAGGCCAACAACAACGCCAAGACCGACAAATGGGAAGCCATCTGGGCCGACGAAGACGCCACCTACGCCAAGGAATACCATTACGATCTGGCCGACATCAAGCCCGGCGTGGCCAAGCCCCACAAGGTGGACAACTACGCCCCCATCGACGAAGTCAAGGGCACCGAGATCCACGAAGCCTTCCTGGGCTCCTGCACCAACGGCCGCCTCATCGACTTCCAGGCCGCCGCTTCCATCCTCAAGGGCAAGCATGTCAAGGTCCGCACCGTGGTCATCCCCGCTTCCTGGAAGGTCTACCGTCAGCTGATGAAGGAAGGCCTGATCGACGTCTTCCTGGACGCCGGCTGCGTGGTCTGCAACCCGGGCTGCGGTCCCTGCATGGGCAACCATGAAGGCATCCTGGCTCCCGGCGAGGCTGCCATCTCCACCGCAAACCGTAACTTCAAGGGCCGCATGGGCGACAAGGAAAGCTTCATCTACCTGGCCAGCCCCATGACCGTCGCCGCTTCCGCCCTCAAGGGCGAGATCGCCGACCCCCGCGAAGCTCTGTAAGGAAAGGAGAATATCAACATGTCAGTGGTAACTGGTAAAGTTTGGAAATACGGCGACGACGTCAACACCGACGTCATCTTCCCCGGCAAGTACACCTACACCATCAAGGAACGGGCCGACATGGCCAAGGTGGCCTGCGAAGACCTGGACGCTGAGTTCAACAAGAACGCCAAGGCCGGCGACATCATCGTCGGCGGCAAGAACTGGGGCTGCGGCTCCTCCCGTGAGCAGGCCGTCACCTGCATCAAGGAACGCGGCATCGCGGCCATCATCGCCCGCAGCTTCGCCCGCATCTACTACCGCAACTGCTTCAACGAAGGCCTGGCCATCATCATCTGCCCCGAGGCGGTCGACGCCATCGAATCCGGCGAAGAAGTGACCATCGACTTCGACAACTTCGTCATCACCACCGCCAAGGGCCAGAAGATCCCCTTCCCGCACTATCCCGAATTCGTGCAGGGCCTCATCGCCGACGGCGGCCTGATCCCCCACGTCAAGAAAGAATTAGGTCTTGCCTAAGCCTTTCCGGCATCGCTTGAGTTTCAAATCATTAATATAAATTTTTAGGAGGAAACATTAACATGGCACGTGAAAACGTTCTGCAGGTTGCTGAAAAGAAAGACCGCTACAAAGTTTGCTACATGGCCGGCGACGACTCCGGTTTCGACATGATGGAAGGCGCTCTGCTGGTTCTGGAATCCCTGGACCTGCCCATCGACTGGGTCCGCGCCGACCTGGGTTGGTGCATGTGGGAACGCTCCATCAAGAAGTTCGGTGAAGGCGATCCCCGCTGCAACACCGTTCCGCCCGAAACCATCAAGACCATCGAAGACACCGACGCTACCCTGATGGCCGCCATCACCTCCAAGTCCGGCGTCAAGGGCTTCAAGTCCGCCATCCTCCAGATGCGCCAGAAGTTCGACCTCTACATCAACATGCGTCCCGCCAAGAAGCTGCCCGGCATCGGCACTCCTCTGGCCAAGGATCCGGACATCGACATCGTGATGTTCCGTGAAAACACCGAAGACCTGTACTCCGCCGTTGAATTCCATCCCGTTCCCGCCGAACATTTCGACTGGCATAAGGGCATGGATCGTTTCCGCGGCCGCGACGTAGCCACTTCCTGGCGTGTGTTCTCCGCCGACGGCTGCGAACGCATCATCCGCGCCGGCTTCGAATACGCCAAGGCCACCGGCCGCAAGAGCGTCGTTTGCTGCAACAAGGCCAACGTCATCCGCGAGACCGACGGCATGATGAAGCGCATCTTCCTGGAAGTTGCCAAGGAATATGAAAAGTACGGCATCGAAGCCCGCGAAGAAAACGCCGACGCCACCGCCATGTGGTTCATCAAGAACCCGCAGGATTACAGCGTCGTCATCGCCTCCAACGTGTTCGGCGACATCCTGTCCGACGAAGCTTCCCAGCTCACCGGCGGTCTGGGCTTCTCCCCCTCCGGCAACATCGGCGAAAACGCCGCCATCTTCGAGACCTCTTCCGGTTCCGTTCCGAAGTACGCCCATCAGTACAAGGTCAACCCCTCCGCCATCGTCATGACCTCCAAGATGATGCTGGAGTACCTGGGCCTGAACGAAGCCGCCGCCAAGATCGAAAAGGCTCTGGGCGAAGTCCTGCTGGCCAAAGAACCCGGCACCATCACCTACGACGTGCTGCGTGACTTCGTCGGCGATCCCGACTGGGCCGAGCATGCCGCTTCCACCATCGATATGGCCGCCGCCATCGCCCGTCACATCGATCCCACCTTCGTCGGCGAGAAGCTCGAAGCCGCCAAGGCCAAGGTACATGAAATGTGCCGTTGGGACGACGCCGCTCTGGTCGGCTACGCTGACTAAGCTTCATCTCCCGCAAAAAGCGTCCGCGGACGCTGCATAGCCAAACGAAAACGGTGCAGTCTGCGGACTGCACCGTTTTTTGCGCGCCAAGAGCGCGGCGCCAAAGGCGCGACACTGTCGCCCCGCCTTGCGCAAGCCGGCGTTTGGGGTTACAATATTATATATAGAAGGACAGGGGAGGGGCCATGAAGCTGACCAGTTTGTGCTATCTGGAAAAGAACGGCCGCTATCTGCTGCTGTACCGCAACAAAAAGGCCTGCGACGAGAATCAGGGCAAGTGGATCGGCGTGGGCGGCAAATTCCTGCCCGGGGAAAGCCCGGAGGAATGCCTGCTGCGGGAGGTGAAGGAGGAGACCGGTCTCACGCTCACCCGCTGGCGCTTCCGGGGCCTGGTCACCTTCGTGGCTCTGGACGAAAGCGGCAAATTGGAGTGGGGCGAATATATGCATCTGTTCACCGCCGACGCCTGGGAAGGGGAGCTGGCCGCCTGCGACGAGGGCGAGCTGGCCTGGGTGGAGAAGGAACGTCTGCCCGAGCTGCCCATGTGGGCCGGGGATCACGTCTTTCTGGCTCTCTTGGAGCGCGAGCGCCCCTTCTTTTCCCT
>JAEEYY010000034.1 GCA_016288355.1 Synergistes sp. | reverse complement strand
CTTTCTCCGGCACTGCCGCAGGGGGGACGGATCGTTGTACCTGAACGTCTGGCCGATTATCCGCCAATGAGGCTTATTGCACGCGAACGTTCTTTGACACTGATCGGAGCTCATCGAGTTTCCGGCTTTGCCTCCCACATGGCCGATAACGTTGCTTTAGCGCTTGAAACCTGCCGTGTATTTGGTCTTGACGAAAAAGTATGTCTCGAAGCGATGATGAACATGCCGCCTGATCTTGCAGATTTTACGGTATTAGACACGCATAATGGCAAACTTGCTTTTGCTTTTTCAGCCAACGACGTCGTCACAACGGAAGAGTTGTTCAAATCTACCGGCTGGAAGCGAGAAGAAACAGGCGTGCTGTTCAACCACAGGTCCGACCGTGTCGATCGTTTCCACACGTTTGAAAAGTGGCTGTCCGGTCACCCGTGGCGGGAGATCGTCGTTATCGGTGATGATCCTCCTGCTTCATCCCTTGACTGTGAATACTTCCCATGCCACGTGAATGAAGAATTACGAAACAGATTGAACGGCCTGCAATGGATTGGCTGCGGCAACACAGTGTACGGTTTACCGTTGCTGTTTAAGCTGGAATGTGAAGAGAAAGGAGTCGTAGGCCATTGAGTAATCCTGAACTGATCACGCTCGGAATCGGCATCGCCGTTTCGATGATTTATGCCTGGCGTACGGGCCTTGGCAGCGGCGGCCTTGTTTCAGCCGGACTGCTTGCCCTTTCGTGGCGGGCTCCGATGCGCATATTCTTCTGTTTTGCTGTTGCGTTTATTCTCTGTCCTGTATTGAATTGGCTTGTCCGCAGATACGGTCTTCATGGGCGAACGCGGATCGGCTGGGCGATGCTTCTTGCTCTGGCGCTTCGACTGCTTGCCGGATTTTTAATCCGGCCTGTGCCATGGATCGGATGGGTCGTTCCTGCATTACTGGCAGCAGATATGCAGCGGCAGGGGATGCTGGAAACCGTTTCGTCGATTTTGAGCGTCACGTGTCTCACTGCTTTGTTAGCTCAACTTGTTTTTCAGCTTGGGAGCGTGGTCCAATGAAACTTGCCCAGTTTGAAGAATATAGAACAGCGCAACTCCGGTTCGTTCGCCGCAATAAAATCATGCTAGTGACACTGGCTCTTGTTCTTCTGGCGTTGGTTGTATGGAGCGGGGGAGGCGTGACGCGTCAGGAACTTCGACTGATGGAACGAGTTCGTTCGGCTCAGGACGTTCTCTATAAGTGGCGTACGGCAGGCGGTAGTGAATTTGATCCTTTGGCTGATCCGCATAAGACGGGGCTGATCGGTTTGGAGTGGAGTGAACTGAGCACTACTGTGGGTTTGCTTGAAGCAAAGCGAACAGCCTGTGATCCTCGCTGGGCAGTTATCATTCGACGCTGGATGGAGTCGCTGCATGTTTCAGAAGGAGACAGCGTTGCGATATTTACATCTTCATCGTTTCCAGGCATGGCGTTGAATGCGATCACCGCTCTTGAATCGTTAAATGTTACGCCTGTACTGGTCGTTTCGCTAGGCTCCTCAGTGTGGGGGGCAAATGATCCCTTATTTCCCTGGCCGACTATAGAAAGGAAACTCCGTACCGAAGGCTTTATCAGGTGCAAGGCCCTCTTTTATACCCCGGGTGGAAATTATGAAACCGGCGGAGGTCTCAGCGAAGAAGCACGAGCAATTTTCCGCGCCTCGGCAAACGATGTAGGGGTACCGTTGGTCATTAAGCAGAATCTTGAAGAAGTCATCAGTTGGAAATCGTCGCTTTTAAAGGAACATAAGGTTAAAGCGCTCATCAGTGTTGGCGGATCACACGCGAACATGGGCGATGATCAGACTGTTTTACGCCTTTCTCCGGGACTGCATAAAAGCGGTAATGGCGGTGACGGCGTGATCGGTCGAGCGCTTAAAGATGGCTATCCAGTCGTTCATCTGCTTAATATCAAGGGTCTTTCCGCCGAATATGGTGTGCCATTCGACGCCGCACCGGGGACACTGCTTTACGGAAAGCGCACTGTTGGTGCAGCAATTGTCGGAGTGCTTATTTTTACGGCGGTTATGTACAAGTTCAAGCGCTGGAGTATCTAGCGCAAAAAAAGTGAGCGGAGATCGTTTCCTCCGCTCACTTTTGTTCTATCAGAATTATAGTTCAGTAAAAGCACGAGGCTTGACGGAGACTTCGCCAGACTGCAGGTATTCTTCCCGACCGTCTGGATAGCGTACATGCAGGCGAAAATCGTCATCAATCTCCATAGCCGTCGCCGCACTGCGCTCTCTGCCGTTTATCACATCGACTTTTTGTCCTTCGAGCAATGAGCGTTTCTGATAGCCGCGTAAAAATGGCTTATCAGTCAGGTGTTCGTAGAAGTTCCAGAAACGTGTAATCACTTCCGCAACGATTCGATTACGTTTTTCTGTGTCGTAATCGATTCCGTCAAAGACGCTCGTCACGATTGGCTTCAGTTCCTCCGGATATCCGTCAGGTGGCGTGCGCATGTTGATACCAATGCCCGGTATTGCATACGCAAGGCGTTTGCTTTCCATATCGAAAGATGCTTCAGTAAGGATTCCGCAGAGTTTTTTGCCGTTCAGGTACACGTCGTTTACCCATTTGATCTTCGTTTCGCGTCCTGTGACGAATTCTATAGCCTCGGCCACGGCAACCGCAGCAGCAGTAGTGATGTAAAGCGACTGCTCGGGAGAAAACAACGGCCGGAGCAGCATGCTCAGGTACACACCTGTTCCGGCAGGGGAGAAGAACCTTCGTCCCATGCGGCCGCGCCCTGCCGTCTGTTCTGAAGCAATCAGGATCGTTCCCTCCGGCTCACCCTGTTCAGCCATTTCCTTTAGGACGGTATTTGTTGAGCTGATCGTGTCAAAGACGTGAATTGTCCATCTGTTTTCCCCGTTGGGAAAATATCGACGTAACGAGCTCTCCGTTAAAGCATCTCCAAACTGACTGAGGCAATAACCTCGATTCGTCACTGCCGTTATAGCGCAGCCTTCTTCCTGGAGTGATTTTACAGCCCGCCAAACCGCATTACGGCTGACATGCAACCGGCGTGCCAGAGACTCGCCGGAAATAAAACGACCAACATTATCTTCAAGCACCGCGCGGACAAGAGTTTTTGTTGTCATGACAGCACCTCATTGGACTTTGATAAGCTGTGTCATATCATAGCGCAAACTATACTGCGTGTCCAGAAAACTCTTGTAACAAAGTTTCGAAATTCGACAACGTAAAATGATAGATAAGCCAGATATGTCTAAATATACGTCAAGCGTGGCATGAACTTAGCTGATTGACAAGTTTCCTGACGCGTGTATAATAGTCGCGAATTGAAAAACTCTTATCAAGAGAGGCTGAGGGACTGGCCCAGTGATGCCCGGCAACCTGCCCGAAAGGGAGTGTGGTGCTAAGACCAGAGAGCGGAGCTCATGTGCTTCGTTCTGATGATGAGAGGAGCCGATTTGTTTTATTTGGCCTCTCCCGTTGCGGAGAGGCTTTTTCTATCGTAAACTATGTGGAGGGATTACGTACCATGGCAGAAAAAATTCTCATCTCGTCCGAATCCGTGACCGAGGGCCATCCCGACAAGCTGGCCGACCAGATTTCAGACAGCGTACTTGACGCAATCCTTGAACAGGATCCAATGGCCCGTGTGGCATGTGAAACTCTTGTTTCGACGGGATCAATCATCGTCGCCGGAGAGATCACGACGAAAGCTTACGTAGACATTCCCGGTGTTGCCCGCAAAGCAGTGCTCGATGTCGGTTATGACCGCGCCAAATACGGTTTTGACGGTGAAACGTGTTCTGTTTTCACGCAGATCGACGAGCAGTCAGGTGACATTGCGATGGGAGTCGATAAAGCGCTTGAAGTTCGCGAATCCGAAATGGACGACAGCCAAATTGACCGCATCGGCGCAGGGGATCAGGGGATGATGATCGGTTATGCCACCGACGAAACGCCAGAGTATCTGCCGATGCCCTTTGCTCTTGCGCAGCGCCTTGCGCGCAGACTTACTGCTGTTCGTAAGGACGGAACAATGAACTGCCTTCGCCCGGACGGCAAGACACAGGTGACGCTTGAATATGTTGACGGCGTTGCCATTGCGGCTGATACGATCGTTGTTTCAACGCAGCACAGCCCGCTCGTTTCCCTTGACGATTTGAGAGAGCTTATCGTCAGAAATGTCATTGAACCTGTCATGCCGAAAGAG
>JAEEYY010000033.1 GCA_016288355.1 Synergistes sp. | reverse complement strand
GCTTTCAGCTGATTGCGTGCGCTTAAGATCATTTTCTTTTCCTCCGTTGATAATGAATATATATATTCTATCGCAACTCACTTTCGATAACAACCACGAATTATTTTATCCTGGCCGTGCGCGTTGAGTTGAGTATAGCCATCAGAGCCACGCCTACGTCTGCGAACACCGCTTCCCAGAGGCCGGCGAGCCCGGCCACGCCGAATATCAGAAACACCAGCTTGACTCCGAGCGCAAGAAATACGTTTTCCCATACGATCGTGCGTGTTTTTTTAGCGATGCGCAGCAGGTCGGCGACCTTTAAAGGCGAATCGTCCAATATCACCGCGTCCGCGACTTCCACAGCCACCTGCGAGCCGAAGCCTCCCATCGCTATACCTGTTTCGGAGGTCACGAGCACAGGACCGTCGTTGACTCCGTCGCCAACGTATATCGTCTTTTTCGTATCTCCGCCGCAGAGCTCCTTCAGCGCGTCTACTTTATCCCCCGGCAGCAGGCCTGAGCGGTAGCCGTCAAGGCTGAGCTCTTTTGCGGCAGCAGCGGCGGTCTCTTCCCTGTCGCCGGTCAGCATATATATCCCCTTTATGCCGCGGCGGCGCAGCTCCGCGACAGCCTCGGACGATTCGGGGCGAAGTTCGTCAGCCGCGATAAGCGCGCCCAGATATTTTCCGTTTTTCATCACATGGACGACGGTGCCGGGAAGTTCTGTCGCAGGCGCTTCAGCGCCGAACTCCGCAAGTATTGCCGCGTTTCCCGATACTATTGTATCTTCGCCGCAGCGGAATACCATTCCCTTACCGGGATGCTGCGTTACCGAGGCGCCTTCGGGCAGCGTCACCGCGCCTGCCGCGGCTGTAACAGCCTTTGCGACAGGGTGGTTCGAACCGCTTTCGGCAAGTGCCGCCGTATGCAGCAGCTCCTCTTTGCTTACGCCTTCAGCCGGCAGTATGGCCGCAAGCCGGAATTTGCCGTATGTCAGCGTCCCCGTCTTGTCGAATACGACGGTATCTACATTCCCGACTGCATCAAGCACGCTTGCGCCTTTGACCAGTATGCCGTTTTTAGAGGACGCGCCTATCCCTCCGAAATAGCCGAGCGGGATAGATATCACAAGAGCGCAGGGGCATGATATAACGAGCAGCACAAGGCCCCTGTATATCCAGTCGCGCCACTGCCCGTACCCTGCCAGCGGCGGGAGCAGCATTACCGCGGCCGCCATGAAGAATACCGCCGGCGTGTACCATTTTGCAAACCTCGTGATAAAGCGTTCCGTAGGCGACTTGCGCGCGACGGCGTTCTGCACCATCTCAAGCATGCGCGCTATCGTTGAATCCTCAAACGGGCCCGCCGCCTCTATCGTAAGCAGCCCGTCCATAGAGAGCGTTCCGCCGTGCACCATGCTGCCCGGCTCGACAGTAACGGGGAGGGATTCTCCGCTTATCGCGGACATATCCACCTGCGCGGCTCCGTTCACTACATGGCCGTCGATCGGGATGAGCTCTCCCGGCATCACGCGGACAAGGTCGCCTTTGACTATCTCCTTCGGGTGCTTCTCGACGGTCTTGTCTCCTTCGACTACCCTGGCCGTTACGGGCTTCTGGGCAAGCAGCGCCTTTATCGAACGGCGGGAGTTGGATGAAGCACGCTCCTGGAAGGCTTCGCCGAGCCGGTAGAATAGCATGACGCCGACGGATTCCGACATTTCACCGATCGCAAGCGCGGCAAGCGTCGCGCCCGCCATAAGAGTGAATTCGTTAAAGATATCCCCGCGCGCAAGGGCTTTGAAAGCCGTTTTCAGCACAGGAAAGCCTACTATAATGTACAGCGCGGCAAAGACGACTGTAAAGAGAGGCCCCGGCAGAACTTCCGGGAAGAGCTCCTCGCAGACGAGCGCCGCCGCAAAAAGAATGCCTGCGGCCGCAAGGAAAGTCACCTCGCGGCGGAATTCCGCCTGAGATTCCCTTTCGTCCTCTTCGTTCTCGCTGAAGATATCGTCAAGCTCGTGACATGCCGCGCAGCCGCAGGCGTCGTCATGGCCGTGAACGTGATGATGTCCGCTTTCGCGGGAATGATGATGTTCTTCACAGCATTCATGGCCGCACGCGCACTCTTCCGTGTGCGGCCCGTTTTTTTCTTTGTCTGTCATTTTTATCTCCCGGGCAAAGACCCGCAGGAAGCGGATACTATGCGAAATCTATAGTATCTCCCGCTTTGATCTTTCCGCCCTTGATAACCTTTGTGAATATGCCCTTCTTCGGCATTATGCATTCGCCGGTCTGCTTGAAGACCTCGCAGTGAGTATGGCACTCTTTGCCTATCTGGGAAACTTCAAGCAGCGTCTCTCCCGCCTTCAGGCGGTCGCCGATCTTAAGCTGCCCAAGGTCGAAGCCTTCTGTAGTTAGATTTTCCGCAAAACTGCCGGGGACAAGGTCAGGCAGCTTCGCCATCATCGTGCGGATATCTTCCATCGATATCAGGCTGACCTGCCTGTGCATGAAGCCGGCGTGGGCGTCTCCCTCAAGTCCTATGCCCTCTATCAGCACGCCCTCGCGGACGTCATGCTTTATCATGCCCTTTTTCGGCGCGCTGCACACAGCTATTATTTTGCCTGCCATGATTCTGATTCCTCCTATTCAGCCGAGCGGCTGTCTTCGCTTACAAAGCGTTCTTCCTCGGCGCCGCCGCCGTTTGAGGTGCAGTTTTCCGGAAACGTGAGTCCCTCCGGAAGCACCCCGTCCCTCTTCATATAAAAATCCGCGGCGGCCGCCTGTATCCCCTCTTTTGCAAGAAGCGAGCAGTGCAGCTTTACAGCCGGGAGCCCGCCCAGCGCGTCGGCTACGTCTTTGTTGGATATCTTAAGCGCCTCAGGCAGCGTCTTTTCCTTCGCCATCTCCGTGATCATCGAGCTTGTGGCGATTGCCGCCGCGCAGCCGAATGTCTCGAACTTTATATCGTCTATGACTTCCGTCTTCGGGTCTACCTTAAGATATATCTTCATAACGTCGCCGCATGTCGGGTTGCCTACTTCGCCGATCGCATTTGCGTCCTCTATCCTGCCCGCGTTTCGCGGATTCATAAAATAATCTACTACCTTCGGATTATACATACTTTCTCCCCCTCAAGATACTGCAGTATTTCCTGTTTTCGGTCCTCGTTACTTTTTGTTGTAGAAGGGCGACATCGCGCGGAGCTTTTCCACTATCTGAGGCAGTTTTTCCAGCACGTAGTCAATGTCTTCCTTTGTGGTGTCATGGCTCATCGTCATGCGCAGCGAGCCGTGCGCCGTAGCATGGTCCAGCCCGAGCGCAAGCAGCACGTAGCTCGGTTCAAGGCTGCCGGAGGTGCAGGCAGATCCGCTTGACGCCGCTATGCCTGCCGCGTCAAGAAGCAGCAGCATGCCTTCCCCCTCGATATATTTGACTGTGAAGCTCGTATGGAAGGGCAGCCTCTCCTCTCCTGTCGCTCCGGTAAGATAGGATTCAGGCACGGAGGAGAGCACGCCCTCTATGAAGTAGTCGCGCAGCGCCGCCAGTTTCTTGTCTTCCCCGGCTTCAAGACGCGCTTTTGCTATCTCCGCCGCTTTGCCGAAACCGACTATCTCGGCTACGTTTTCCGTGCCGGAGCGCAGCCCGAATTCCTGCCCGCCGCCGTGAAGCGTCGGTATCAGCTTCACGCCCCTGCGGACGTAAAGAGCTCCTATGCCCTTCGGGCCGTACATTTTGTGCGCCGCCATCGTCAGCATATCGACCGGCAGCTCCTTCACATCGATGTTTATATGTCCGGCCGCCTGCACCGCATCGGTATGGAACATCACGCCATGCCTGCGGCAGACTTCGCCGAGCGCCTTTATCGGCTCTATGGTCCCTACCTCGTTGTTTGCGAACAGTATCGTAACAAGCACGGTGTCCGGGCGTATAGCCGCCTCCAGCGCCTCCGGGCTCACCATCCCTTTGCTGTCGACCGGCAGGATAGTGTATTCAAAGCCCATCCGGCCGAGCCACTTAACGGAATCAAGTATCGCATGATGCTCGATAGCGCTTGTGATTATATGGTTTCCTTTGCCTTTTGCCTTAAGGGCCCATGCCGCTCCCTTGACAGCCAGGTTGTCGGCTTCACTTCCGGCTCCGGTAAATATGATATCCGCGGGCTCGGCGTTTATCAGCGCGGCAACAGAGG
Organism: Synergistes sp.; assembly: GCA_016288355.1. Taxonomy (GTDB): domain Bacteria; phylum Synergistota; class Synergistia; order Synergistales; family Synergistaceae; genus Synergistes. Next base: position 11,745 of record JAEEYY010000033.1, on the reverse strand, counting down.
CACGCGCCGCGTCTACAGCTGAACGCGCTTCACGGCCGCGCCTGTGCAGGCTGTTCGGGTTGCCGTAATTTTCAGACCAATACGGCAGCATCGCCTCAAGCACCCTGGGGTCCATTTTTGTGGTAGCAGAATTGTCCAGATACACTTCACGTGCTGTCATCCCTGTGTCACCTCATATTTGTTTAGGTTGCTGCGCGCTGCCTTTCGGGCAGCAGCTTTCAGCGGGCTGGTCGATGAGATCCTGGAAGGTCGTGCCGTCGTAGACTGCCTCAAGCGCTGCCTTTGCCCTGTCCCACAGCGGGCGGAAGACACAGCTTTCGGCAAGCAGACAGTTTTCATGCAGATTTGAGCACTCCACCGGGCCGAGCGGCCCCTGTATGAAGCGTATGACCTCGCCTACCGTGATATCAGACGCCGGACGCGCAAGAAAGTAGCCTCCGTCCTTGCCTCGTACGGAATCGACAAAGCCGGCGCACTTCAGGCTGTTAAGGATGCCCTCTAAAAAACGCACCGGGATATTCTGGGCTTCGGCTATCGTCCCTATCTTGCGCGGGCTCTTATCGCCGCAGCTTGCAAGATCATATATTGCCCTTAATGCATACTGACATTTCTGCGTTATCGCCATAAGTACACCTTCCCTACAAACTTAGTAGAGATTACAGCGGCTTGATATATTTGTCAATACTTATAAACGTTATTTTGTGAAAAAATTAATCAAACAAAACAGTATAAAAAAAGGGAGGCGCCGTCTCTGAAACGATTCATAAAGATAAAAAACGGGATGCCGGAGAGGGATGATCTCCGGCGTCCCGCAGTGAGATGATTTTTTCTTAACTGTGAAGCGGCAGAAGCAGCTTAGTCTGCTGCGAAATCTCTGCGCTCCTTGATGCGCGCGGCTTTGCCGCTGAGCGCGCGCAGGTAGTAAAGCTTCGCGCGGCGAACGCGGCCCTTGCGCACGACTTCGATCTTGTCGACCGAAGGGCAGTGTACCGGGAAGATTCTTTCCACGCCCACGCCGTTCGATATCTTGCGGACCACGAAATTCTCGCGGAGCCCGCCGTGCTGGCGGCCGATCACGATGCCTTCGAATACCTGTATACGCTCGCGGCTGCCTTCCTTGACCTTAACGTGGACTCTGACGGTATCTCCGGAACGGAATTCCGGGATAGCATCCGCGTCCTTACTGAATTTCTTCTCCACCAAAGCCATTCTTGGATCCTGCATGAGGTTTCCCTCCTTCTTCGTGATTCTGATATTTTTATAATTTTCTGCAGCAATGGCTCAAATGCCCGCTGCGTTACCTCCAGCCGAAGAACCTGTCAAGCGTTATGCTTACGGCGCTCCGCACCGAAAGATGGTTCCAGCCGTCTCTTCCGCCTGTTATCGGCGTCATTACGGCGTCTGCGATGCCCATTGCTTCTTCGTGCAGCCCCCAGCCGGTGCCGAAAAGGAAAAGCGGGCTCTCGTCGTTTTTAAGTATCCGCCTCTTAAGCGTCAGCCAGTGCTCTGCGCCGGCTGCCCGTTTTGCCGTGGTCGCGATCTTGAAGGGCTCTTTTTTCTCCCTCTCACGCACCCAGGCGATCGCCCTTCCGAGCGAGGCGAATATCTTGAGCGTTGAAAAAGCCTCTTTCCTGTCGGGGTTGTACTCCGCGCCCCAACCGGACGTCCAGTGCTGCGCTATCCTCTTTGCCATATCGCGCTGCTGCGCCATCGGCGTGATAAGCAGATATTTTTTTATCCCGTAGGCGCGGCACGCGCGTGCTATATCGTGCAGATCCATGCCTGTTATCGCGGTGGAAACTTTTTCTCCGCCCCTGCCGAGCACCGGATAATGCACTTCGGCAACGTATGCGCCGCCTGAGAGCCATGGGATGATGCCGGCACGGGCCGCGATGTCCGGACGTCTTTCGAGCGTTCGCTCTACCGAACGCCGTCTGCGCCATCTGTCTATATCCTTCGCGTCTCCGCCGGTAAGGACGTCAGGCACTTTTTCCCCGCGCCATTCGGCCGGTCTCGTGTAGTGCGGCGTGTCCAGCATCCCGCTGTAAAAGGAGTCCTCCGCAACGGATGAAGCCTTTCCCACCACACCGGGGATAAGGCGCGCTACCGCGTCTATTATCGCCATCGCAGGCATTTCGCCTCCGGTAAGGACAAAATCCCCTAATGAGATCTCCGCGTCGACGTACCTCTGCGTGAAGCGTTCGTCTATGCCCTCGTAATGTCCGCAGACTATCACGAGGTGCTCCCTGCGCGAGAGGTCCTCCACCAGCTCCTGATAAAGATGCGTCCCCTGCGGGCTCGGATATACGACATAGGGCTTCGCGCCTTCCGATACGGCTTCAAGCGCTTTCGCGAGGGGTTCCGCCATAAGCATCATTCCTCCCGCGCCGTAGCAGTAGTCGTCTATCTGGCGGTAGGCGCCTTCGGAATAATCCCGTATGTCGACTACCCGCACATCCAGCTTTCCCGAAGAAACAGCCCGCCCCAGTATGCTGGAAGCGATGTAGCTGCGCATGAGCTCGGGAAAGGCCGTTATTACCGATATTTTCATATCAGTCCCACAGACCTGCCGGGATATCTGCTGTCATGGTTCCTTTTTCCGCGTCGACGCTCTTTATCACGCTGTCGACGGCAGGCAGCGCCTTAAGCGCGCCTTCGGGTGTTTCCACAAGGTAGACGTCGTTTGCGCCGGTAAACATGATATCTTTTATTCTGCCAAGCACGTTTCCGGCTGCGTCGGATACTTCAAGCCCGATGATATCGTCGAGCCAGTATTCGTTTTCTTCGAGTTCCACCCTTTCGCCCGCGGGTACCGTCACCGACGCTCCGTTCAGGGCTTCGGCGGCATTGCGGTCCGTTACTCCTTCGAGGCTTACGAGGAATGTGTTTTTCCCGGCATAAGGTTCGATACGGCGTACTTTATAGCTGCGCACCGGCTTGCCCGGAAGAGCTATATCCAGCGTCTCCATGCCTTCAAAACGCTCCGGGAAGTCCGTCAGAGGCAGAAGCGTCATGTCTCCCTTTATGCCGTGCGGGGACGCTATCCTGCCTATCTCGTATCTTTCTCTGCCTTTTGCGCCGTCACTCTTCCTCTTCTTTGACATCCACATCCACCTTTTCGCCGGATTTTATCGAAGCGGCTTTTGCTACATGGCGGATAGCGTTTATCGTCGAGCCTTTTTTGCCGATCACGCGGCCTATATCATCCTGAGCGACTTTTACCGCGATAAGAATGGCGCCGGCTTCAGAGCGCTCCTCTGTCACTGAGACCTCTTCCGGCTTCGTGACGAGACGGCGGACGATAAGCTCAACGAGCTCGACATAATTTGCCATATTTTCCATACCTGCCTATTCTGCCGCCGGGGCGTCGATTATTCCGGCTTTTTTAAGCAGCGCTTTGGCCGTATCTGACGGGGACGCCCCGTCTGCCAGCCACTTTGCCGCGCGTTCAGCGTCTATCTTGATCTCCGCCGGATCCTTGAGCGGGTTGTAAGTACCCAGGATCTCAATGAAACGGCCGTCTCTCGGTGAATGAGAATCCGCTACCACGAGACGGTAGAACGGAGCCTTCTTTTTCCCGTGACGGGAAAGACGAATACGAACTGACATTTGTGTCTACACCTCCTGTGCTTGTCTTTGAAAAACCATCTATTGACTGCGGAAAAATATCCGTATCAATCTGTTTAACCGAAAAAGCGGCGTCCCTTCATAAAGCCGTTCATGCCGCCCATACGCTGCGGCATCCTTATCGGGCCTTTTCCGCCGCCCATCTTGCCGATCGTCTTCATCATGTTCTTCATCTGCTCATACTGCGCGAGCACCTGATTGACCATCTGCACGGTCGTGCCGGAGCCTTCGGCGATCCTGCGCCTGCGCCCTCCCTTGATGATCTCGGGGTTGCGGCGCTCCTTCGGCGTCATCGAAAGTATGATGGCCTCGGTGCGCTTGAGGCGTTTGGGGTCTATGTCGGCGTCCTTCAGCGCTTTGCTCGCGCCCGGTATCGGCAGCATCTCTATTACCTTCTCAAGAGGCCCCAGCTTCTGTACCTGACGCAGCTGCATGAGCATGTCCTCAAGCGTGAAGCGGTTTGACTTGAGACTCTTCGTCATGCGCTCGATATCGGCCTCGCTCGTTGCGGACTGGACTTTTTCGAGCAGCCCCTCCATATCGCCCATGCCGATGATCCTCTGAGCCATGCGGCGCGCGTCGAAAAGTTCAAGATCTTCGGTCTTTTCGCCGCAGCCGGCAAGCTTTATCGGCACTCCGGCGGCCGCACGCACCGCAAGCGCTGGGCCGCCGCGCGCGTCGCCGTCGAGTTTGGTAAGCACGACCCCGGTAAGACCGAGGCGCTTGTTGAACGCTTCGGCCACGTTTACGGCTTCCTGCCCGGTCATCGAGTCTACGACCAGAAGTATCTCGTCCGGTGCGGAAGCGCTTTTCATCTCCTCCAGCTCGTGCATAAGTTCGTCGTCGAGCTGCAGGCGTCCGGCGGTATCAAGGATGATAAGGTCGCAGAGATGAGACTCAGCGTAGCCGCGCGATCTGCGCGCCACCGCTACGGCGTCCGTTTCGCCCGGCTCGGGGCCGAAGAACGGTATCCCGGCTTTTTCCGCAAGCACGCGCAGCTGATCCACGGCAGCCGGGCGGCGGAGGTCACAGGCTACGACCAGCGGCTTATGCCCCTTCTGCATGCGGCGCGCTATCTTCACGGACGATGTGGTCTTGCCGGAGCCCTGCAGCCCCACCATCATATATACGGTAGGCGGCTTAGGCGATATGGAAAGCGGCGCCGGAGCCTCGCCCATGATCTTTACGAGCTCTTCATATACTATCGTGAAGATAAGCTGCGACGGGGTGACGGATTCGACGATCTGCTGACCTGCCGCACGGGTCTTTATCGACTCTATGAGCTCCTTGACCACTTTGAAGTTGACGTCCGCCTCGAGCAGTGCGCGGCGTACCTCCCGAAGCGCTGTGTTTATATCTTCTTCGGTGAGTTTGCCCTTGCTTCTCAGCCCGGCAAATATATTTTCAAATCTTTCCTTTAATGAATCAAACATGGCGGCTCCTATGATTCAACTATTCTTTTAAAGACCCGGTACAGATCTTCCGGCATGCGCCCTCTGTTCTCTTCCAGAGCGCCTTCTATCATTTCAAGCTTTCTCCGCAGCGCTATGCTGCCGCAGACTTCCTCAAGCTGCTCCATATGTTCGCGGGCGCGGGTTATCAGATCATGCACGCCCTGGCGCGAAACGCCGAGCGTATCCGCGGCCTCGGCAAGAGAGAGATCCTGCAGCAGCGCCATATCACAGGCCTGACGCTGTTTTTCGGTCAGCAGAGCGCCGTAGCTGTCAAAAAGAAGCCCGTCTCTAACACGCTGCAGCAGAGAATCTTTTTCAGACACGGCACTCCCTCCCCTTCCGACCGTGAGATTATACAAAAGGGCGGCAATGCTGTCAAGTAAAATATCTTTACAGCCATCCGACTATTGATCGGAAACACATCTTTCTTATATTCGGCTCAAAGTTCATTCATCAGCACAAAATCTTTGAATCTGATATGTCTGACTGTACTTGTGCTGTAATCGATATCATCATTTGTGATCACGATCTTCTGGCATGAATTGTCGAGCTTTGCAAATGCCCCGAATTCACGGTCATATGCTTTTTTTTCAGCAACTGAGTAGGCCGCCTGAATAAAGTATTGTTTATTCCCTTTATTTGCAACGAAATCGATCTCCTGAGGCCCGTCATTATATACCTTAAGACTGTAACCCATATAGATCAGCTCGTTATATACGACGTTTTCGAAATTGTGAGAGAGATCATACCGGCTGTCCATTACACGAATAGAATTCAGAGCCACATCTTCATTATATATTTTGAGATAATACTCCAGGATCCGCCTGGATTTTGCGGAATACTTTTTTAATGTCGCTATAGCATATGCTTCTTCAAGATATCCAATATATTTGGTAATGGTCGTAAGCGAACAGGGGAGCCCTGCGCCTTTGATATATTTCCCGACAGATCTGGCTGAGAGGATCCTTCCGTTGGAAAGAAAAACGAAATCTGCCAGGCGCTTGAAGACTTCTGTCTTGCGGATCTTATACCGGTTAATGATGTCGTTCAGAATGATCGTTTCATTCAGTTCGTTGAGGTAGATTCGCTGGGCACTCTCGCTGCTGTATTCAATTCTTTTTGGGAAACCGCCCCATATAATATAATCTGTCAGGGAAATTTCTTTCCCGAGTTCCTCTCCATATTGCCTGAGCTCTTTAAAAACAAAAGGCCGTATCTGGAAAGGAACGTATCTCCCGGACAGCTCTTTTGTGAACTCCCTGGACAGGAGCCTGGAATTGGAACCGCTGATGAAGACGGAGCAATTCCTGATTCGCAGGGTTCTGCATGCTCCGGCCCAGCCTTCTACCCGCTGAACTTCATCCAGAAAAACATAGCATAATGATTTTTTACGGTGACTGTCTACGTAATCCAGCAGCGCAAGCTCGTTGGGTATAGCTGTAAGGACAGCTGTATCTTCAAAATCAAGGAAAATAATATTGTCCGTTTTCCTGCTGATTTCTTCCAGAATCTCCTTCAAAATAACGGATTTGCCGCACCGGCGGATGCCGGTGATGATTTTGATCAGGTCGCTGTCGTAAAAATCCCGAATGGCTTCCAGATACTTCTCTCGTTTGATCATTTCATCCGCCTCCGCAGCTTCGGATTCCTACTGGACAGTTTACATAAAAAACATAATATTGTCCATTAATACTGGACACTTTTTATAAAAACAGGAAAAGTGTCCAGTATTACAGCTGTCTTGCGGTCAGGCAAGAGCTGATCTCAGCAAAAAAGAAATTAGATTTTGCCCCGTGTCTTCGGTCCGCCGCTTTGGCTTGGCGTGTCATAAGCGCTCTCCGGCGACCGCGCATCGCGTCATACAACGATAAGCCCCGGACGCATCAAAGTCCGGGGCTGCCTTGACAAGTTTTCCCGAGGCGACGTTCAGCGGCGGTACATAAGTCCGCGGGCCCCTGTCAACGCGCGTTTTTCACGATGTTTACGCTCTCTGTATAAATGATGCCGCGTTTTTTCTGCTCCGAAAGAACGAAATCGTACAGATCATCGGAGCATGCCAGCTTCTCAGGCGCTATGACGCCCTTTTCTTTTATCAATCCCGCAGCGACTGCGTGCGCAAATATCGAACAGGTGAGCCCTGTGCAGCGGCTCATTGAGCTGTTCCATGTCTCTTCGTCGAATCTGTCACACAGGTCCCATGTATATCTTATGCGGTCACACCCCTTATACCCTTCCGCAACTACGCGCATGACGGTTAGGTCGCGGTCCCCGGAGTCCGGGTCCATCTTCCACATGGGAAACAGCAGATCGCAGGCGACTTCCCTGGGACACACTATGCTTCCCCCGAGACAGCGCTTCTCTTTGCTGAAAAGCCCCATTGCACGCAGCAGACGCATCTGTTCCGCATGTCCCGGCCACCGCATCGTGCGTTCCTGCATATCTTTTGCCTTTATATTTTTCACAAGGGAGCGAAGCCCGTCGGTTATAAAAGTCTCAAGGAGCCCTACGCCCGGGAACTCCTGAAGATCCAGATCTTCCATAGCTTCTGAGACGACGGTCCTGTAGTTTTTTACATAGCGGGCAGGCCTGGTATATTCCTCGATGACGTCGGAGGCCGACCATGTTATCTGATAGTTGAAAGGAGGAATCTTTTTCTCCGGGATGCCGCCCACATATATTATCGCCCTTTCTGTTTCGTCAAGAAGCGAGGCTCCCCGCCCCAGCAGAAAATTAGACATCCCGGGAGCGACTCCTATATCCGGTATGACCGTAACGCCGTGCTCCTTTGCCAGCCGGTCGAGATCTTCAAAATCTTCCGGCATGAACGATATGTCGCAGAGATTTTTCCCGGCCTTTATCACCGTATTCATCATTTCACGACCGAGACGTCCGGGAACTCCTGCGGTGACGATATCAGCGTCTTTGATTATTTCCGCGAGCCTTTCGGCGTCCGTACATGAACAGCGGCTTGTCTTCAGCGCTGCGTTCTTTTCACTTATTTTCCGCAGCGCGTCCCCGTCAGTATCAACAACGGTGACGTCAAAGTCTCTGCTCATATCTTCGGCGATTATATTCCCCACAAGCCCGCCGCCTATCTGTACAGCCTTCATAATACCCCTCCTTTCAGAAAGCCGACACACTACAGTTCTTTTACGTTCTGATGGATCTTCACGTTCCTCTTTTTGAGCTCGTCGATGAATATCCTGACGGCTTTTTCGTTTTTGCCCACTTCTTCCGGCGGGTTGACCCCGGGGCTTCTGAGGACGCCTTCCGCGATCAGCCTGCCTACTATCACGCAGGGGAAGCCGGTCGTCCTCGACATAGACGGATATAATGTATCCATATCTTTTTCGTCATACAGGCTGAACTGGTACTGCAGTCGCCTGCCGTCCTTTTTGCCCGTCACTTCGACATGGTAGAAGGTAAATTCTCTTTCTTCTTTTCCCAGCTCCATCTTAGGATAGGCAAGCTCTGCAAATACGTCTCTCGGTCGTATCTGCGTTCCGCCTATATCTATGGGATCCGTTCCGAAAAGACCTATCTCGCGCAGGAATTCCATCCTTGCCGCGGTCCCTGGATATCTGAGCGTGTATTCCGTTACGTTGGGACTGGGTATTGTGTCAAGCAGCGTGCGCGAACCGTCGGTAAAGAATCCTTCCATCTTAGGGAGACTTATCCCGGGGATATTGAAATCCACCGCCCTGCATCCCGAAAGTGCGGGCACACTGATAATTTTCCCGTTTTTCTTGGTCCTTGCCGGCCTCACATATTCTTCGATAAGGTCGTCGGGCGAAAATACGAGTTTGTAGTTAAAGGGCTCCTGAGGCGCGGCAGGAAGTCCGGTGACATAATATGTCACATCTTCAACCTCATCCAGCCTGCTGCAGGCATATCCTATGAGGATGCTGGATGAACCGGGAGCAACGCCTACATCTTCAAAGGCGGTAACGCCGTATTTTTTTGCTTCCGCGTCCCATTCGCGGTAATCTTCGGCCATGAAGGATATGTCCGACATATTGACGCCCGCCCTTATGACCGCCCCCAGCATCTGGTATCCCAAAGATCCTGGGACGGCCCCTATCACAAGATCCTGCCCTTTTACGGCCGCAGTTATCGAGGCCGGAGAAGCAAAGTCTACGTCGTTTCTTCCCCTGATCTTCCCGCCTGATTTCTTAACGGTCTCATCCACCCTTTCTTTTCGTCCGTCGCAGACCGTGACTTCATATCCGTCGTCCGACGCCAGATCCAGCGCCATTACCGACCCGACGAGGCCGCCGCCGAGCACCGTGACCTTTTTTCTCATTGAATGTTTCCTCCTTTATTAGTTTTTTATCGCAGCTGATAACGTCACATTATTTTTTCTTTGTCCGAATAGAACACAAAGAGACCGAGATATCCAAAGGCTATAGCGACAAGCGGATTTATCCAGTTCAGCACGGCATAAGGAGCGTATGTGAACGCAGGCACCCCGAGCGTGGCAGACATATATGCTCCGCAGGTAGTCCACGGTATCAGAGAAGAGGACAGAGTGCCTGCGTCCTCAAGTGTTCTGGACAGCATATAAGGCGCAAGCCCGGCTCTCTCAAAGGCGGGTTTCATCAGTCGCCCAGGAAGAACTATCGCTATATACTGATCTCCTACGAAGAGGTTGACCCCTATACAGGAGAGGACTGTAGCCGCTATAAGATTACCGGGCCTCGACAGGACCTTTGCGCAGGCATTCAGTATCACGTTAAGATACCCAACGGCCTCAAGTATCCCGCCGAAGCCTATCGCTATCCAGCTGAGAGATATGGTCCACATCATTCCCTGCAGCCCTCCGCGTGTAAGCAGGCCGTTAACCATCCCGGCTATCTCACTGCCGAAGATATCCGCCGATACTTTACCGGTATACCCGTACTGCGCTGCTTCTATAATGGAGGCAAAGCTAACGCCCTGAACAAACATCCCGCAGAGAGCCCCGGAGACTATGCCGAGCATCATTCCCGGGATCGCCGGGACTTTTATGAATGTGGAAGCAATGACAACGACAGGCGGCAGGAGCAGCAGAAGATCGATCTTCTGAATGGATGCAAGCGCACGTCTTATCCCGATTATTCTGGCAGGATCGTAATCGCCTGAAACATTGAGAGAGACCGTGATCACAGCAAAGAAAATCAATGCAGCAACATAACTTGTGCCGGTGGTATAGAACATCGATTTTATATGATCATAGAGCTTTGCGCCTGAGACAGCGGGGGCAAGGTTCGTTGTGTCGGAAAGAGGACTCATCTTGTCCCCGAAATATGAGCCGGAGACTATTGCGCCGGCAGTCATTCCCGGAGGTATGCCCAGACCGGCTCCGACTCCCATCAGCGCTACACCGATGCTGGCAGCCGTACCCCACGAGGAGCCGGTAGCGATCGATACGATACTGCATATGATCAGGGAAATTATCAAAAAAGTTCCGGGGGTAAGAATAGCAAGCCCGCAGTCGATCATTGTAGATATAACGCCTGACGTCATCCAGACGCCGATCAGTATACCCACCATCATCAGAATAAAAAATGCTGAGGTGGCAGCGTTAACAGCAGAAATATACCCCTCTTCCAGGACCTGCCACTTGTTTCCCAGACGCAGCCCCAGCGGGATCACAAGAAGGATGCATATGAACAGAGGGATATGGGCGTCCAGCCCGAGTTTGACAACGCAGAACATAACTATTGCCGCAACTGCAAATATCACAGAGACGGCTTCCAAAAGACTTGGCTCTCTTCCGTGAAAATCAGACATATCAGTGTCAGACATCAGTGACATGCACCTCCGTTAAGATGGTTGTTTTTTGTTATATGGGAGAAAATAAAAAATGTTGTGTGATGCAGCATATGCCGCATATATTATAAAATCAGATAATAATTATTAATACTTTGTTTAGCTGTTATGAACATTGTTAAAAAAAATAATTTGCTCGTTATCTGTTTATATACAGAACATTGTCTTGCAAAAAAAATTATATTTTTTAAGTACCGCTCAGTTACGCTATAATTGTGTTCACATACATCACAAGGCTCAGGTACAGCAATAAAAACAGAATAAAAAGACAATGGGGGTGAGGCGTTGGGGCGCAGCAGAGTTGTCAGTCTGGACGACAGCGGTTGGAGGATCTTGAACGAACTGCAGCAAGATCCCCGAATCTCCTACCGTGAGATAGGCAGAAGGGTGAACATATCCACATCTTCCGTTTTGGAGAGAATCAGACGCATGGAAGAAGAAGGGATAATACAGAACTATCAGGTGATCCTTGACGCCAAAAAAGCAGGATATGAGATACAGGCGATCATAAATGTAAAGCTCAATTCGCTTAACGACGAGGAGACTCTTCTAAAAAAACTCCACTCGAACATTTATGTAAGGCAGCTGTGGATCACGACGGGAGAGTTCGATTTCATAATCGAAACTCTTTTCCCCTCAATGGACGCTATGAACGACTTTCTTGTGGTGCTGGGAAAACATGGCCGGACTTTCTCGTCGGTCGTGATAAGCAAGCCTATCTTCAACACATGCCTCTACCCGCCGGAGCAGGGACTTTAGCACAGCGCGCCTCAGGGCAGAAGAAGCTGAAACATGCCCGCATCCGGAGATTGGAGACATAACAAAACGAACGCCCCGCTGCAGTGCGGGGCGT
>JAEEYY010000276.1 GCA_016288355.1 Synergistes sp. | reverse complement strand
CCAACTATTACACAAAAGAAGCGGTTAACGAAGTACTTTTGTATGCTTCTGTCCCTCCGGCAGTCATACAGAATGAAAACCATCTGTACTATCAGAATGCAGATCTGCAGAAATACGTGAAGAAGTACGGCATCGTAATAGAGTCATGGTACCCCTTTGGGGGCAGGGGACATACGAAAGAGAGCTTTAACAATAAAGTTATTGCCGCCCTCTCCAAAAAGTACCGCAAGACCCCGGCACAGGTAATTCTACGCTGGCATCTACAGGCCGGTTTCATAGCGATTCCCGGATCTTCCGACCCGAAGCACATAGCTGAGAATTATGATATTTTTGACTTTCAGCTGACAGGCAGAGAGATGGAGCAGATAAGAGAGCTCGACCGTAATAAACGCTATGAAAACTGGTAATACGCGGCGGGAACTAAGTCGAATCAGCGAAAAAACAGTTGCGGTCTTTTTCGATCCCCAATACATTCGTTTCAAAAAAAACGGCAGGGCATGATTTCCGCCCTGCCGTAAAATATTCGCTGACCTGCCCTTTAAAAGTGCTGTAAATCTTTTAGTTGGCTCTCTTCCAGCGCGGCCCCTGCGGCGTGTCTTCTATTATTATGCCCTTTGCCGCAAGCATGTCGCGTATCTCGTCGGAGCGCTTGAAGTCCTTTGCTTTGCGGGCCGCGCTGCGCTCTGCGACAAGAGCGTCTATCTCCGCGTCCTCATCGCTGTTCTTCTTTTCCTCATAAAGGTATCCGAGGATCTTGTTCGTCTTCTCGAAGAAACGCTTCGCAGACTCCAGCGCTTCTTTGTCTATTTCGTCATGCTCTGTCATATGAACGTTTACCGCACGCACAGCCTCGAAGATATAGCCGAAAGCGCCGGCCGTGTTGAAGTCGTCGTCCATTGACTGAGTGAAGCCCTCTTCATTTGCTTTGAGCGCTTCGCGCAGAGCTGCGTCTTCAGTTCCTGCTTTTCTGTTTTCCAGCGCGAAGAGCAGATCTCTGTAACAGTTGTTGAGGCGTTCCACTGCGCCCTTTGCGTGCTCGAGGCCCTCTGCGGAGAAATTGAGCGGCGAGCGGTAATGTACGCTCATAAGGAAGAAGCGCAGCACGAGCGGATTGACCTTCCCGGTGACGTCGCGGACCGTAAGGAAGTTTCCGAGCGACTTGGACATCTTTTCCTTGTCTATAAGCAGATAGGCGTTGTGCAGCCAGTATTTCACGAACTGCGTGTCGTTCGCGCATTCCGACTGCGCTATCTCGTTCTCATGATGCGGGAAGATCAGGTCGCTGCCGCCGCCGTGTATATCTATCGTCTTGCCGAGATATTTTGTCGACATAGCGCTGCATTCGATATGCCAGCCCGGACGTCCCTTGCCCCACGGGCTCTCCCAGAAGGGTTCGCCCGGCTTTGCAGCTTTCCAGAGCGCGAAGTCAAGAGGGCTGCGCTTGCGTTCGTCAACGTCGATGCGGGCTCCTGACATAAGCTCTTCGATGCTCTGCCTTGAGAGCTTGCCGTATTCGCTGAAGCTGTCCACGTTGAAATATACGTCGCCTTCGGTCTCGTAGGCATGATCTTTCTCTATGAGGCGCTTTATGATGTCGATTATCGCGGCGATCTCGTGAGTCGCGCGCGGGTTTACAGTAGCGCGTTTTATGCCCAGAGCGTCTGCGTCGCGGTAATATTCCGCAATGAAACGTTCTGCAAGTTCGGCTACAGTTATGCCCTCTTCGTTTGCGCGCTTTATCATTTTATCGTCGATGTCGGTAAAATTCTGAACGAATGTCACATCATAACCGAGACTTTCAAGGTAGCGGCGGAAAACGTCAAATATAACGAACGGGCGCGCGTTTCCTATATGGAAGAAGTTGTACACGGTGGGGCCGCATACATAAAAGCGGACCTTTCCTTCCTCAAGAGGGACGAAAGGCTCTTTTTTTCTTGTAAGGTCGTTATAAACCGATAAAGCCATAAAATACACCTCCGAATCACTTTGCTGCGCTTTATTGTGATATCCTATAACATGATAGGGATGAGCGCAATAAAGGAAGGGCAATTTTCTTGAACAAAGACGAACTGACGAGCTTTGTAAAGGGATTCCCCGACAAGCCCGGCATATATATGATGCGCGACGGAAACGGGGAGATCATTTATATAGGCAAAGCCAAATCTCTGAAAAAGAGGGTTTTGTCTTATTTTCGTCACAGCAATTTTGCCTCGCCGCGGCTAAGGAAGCTGGTAGATACGATACGCGACATATCCACCATCAGGACCGAGAGCGAGATCGAGGCGCTCATCCTGGAAAACAGGATGATAAAGCTGTACCAGCCCTTCTTCAACGTAGATCTCAAAATGAACGAGCGCTACGCCTATATAAAAATAACCGCTGAAAAATATCCCAGACTGGTCGTTACACGAGTAAAGACGGATGACGGGGCAGTCTACATAGGCCCCTACGTGCGCGTACAGGAGGTGCGGGCGCTTCTGCGGCTCGTTGAGCGCTACCTTCCGCTGCGCTCCTGCGCGGGAGACGCGTCAAGACCTGCGAACGGCAGGCCCTGCATGAAGTATTCTCTGGGCAGATGCCTTGCGCCCTGCTGCGGCCTCTGCACGCCGAACGAATACCGCGACCGTGTGGCGGATGTGGTGCTGCTGCTGCAGGGGCAGGGGGCGGAACTTGTCGAACGTCTGCGCGCGAGGATGGATAAAGCAGCAGAACGTCTGTGCTTTGAAGAGGCCGCGCATCTTCGGGACACGATACGCGCGATATGGAGAGTGAGCCGTCAGCAGCACACTACGCCGGATATTCCCACAGGAGAGGATAATTTCTGGGACATCCTGAACTCGATGCAGAAAACGTTCAGCCTGCCGCTTCTGCCCTGGCGCATCGACGGCTTCGACATATCGCATATTGCCGGAAACTACACTGTCGGGGTGGCGGTGGTCTTTGAGCAGGGCTATCCGAATCCGTCGCTTTACCGTAAGTTCAATATTAAAACGGTAGAAGGCATAGATGACTTCAGGTCGATGAAAGAGACGCTGACGCGCAGATATGCCCGCTGCCTGAAGGGAGAGGAGCCCCTCCCTCAGCTGATACTTATAGACGGAGGGCCGGTGCAGCTCGATTTTGCGCTGCAGGCGCTGGAAGCTCTCGGGCTGACTGATATCCCGGTCATCTCGCTCGCTAAAGAATTTGAAGAAGTATATGTCCCGAATAAAAAGGAACCTGTGCGCCTTGAGCGCACAGACCCGGTCCTGCGGCTCCTGCAGCATGTCAGGGACGAGTCGCACAGATTTGCCGTGACCTCGCACCGCGCGCGCAGGGCGCAGAGCCTTAAGCGCAGCCGCATCGAAGAAGTGCCGGGGATAGGCAGGGCAAAGGCGGCGATGCTGATCACACGCTTCGGAAGCGTAAAGGCGATAACGGAGCTGCGTCCCGAAGAACTTGCGGCAGCGCCCGGTATAGGCCCTGCGCTGGCGAAAAGGATACTGGAAAAGCTCAAAGAAGAACCACAGACGGAAGTTCCCGCTCTGAAGATCTCAAATGAAGAAGGCGGCGGTGAAGTTGTCGATAAATAATACAGACGAATATTATATGCGCTGCGCGCTTGAGCTCTCCGCCAACGGCACGGAGTGCAGTCCGAACCCGCGCGTCGGCTGCGTGATAACGCGCGGCGGCAGCATAATAGGGAAGGGCTGGCACAGAAAGTGCGGCGGGCCGCACGCTGAGGTGGAAGCCGTACGCGACGCTGGCGGCGATATAGAAGGCGCCGACGTATACGTAACGCTGGAGCCGTGCTCGCATTACGGAAAGACTCCTCCCTGCGCCGATATGCTGGTATCGCTCAGGCCGAAACGCGTCATCTCATCGATCTCCGACCCAAACCCGAAGGTCGCGGGTCAGGGCTTCGAAAAACTTAAGAATGCCGGCATTGAAGTAAAGACCGGCGTCCTTGAAGAAGAGTGCAGATGGATCAACAGGGGCTTCCTGCGCAGGATGAAGCAGGGGCGTCCCTGGACGATGATAAAGTGCGCGGCCTCGCTCGACGGGATGGTCGCGCTCAAAAACGGCAAAAGCAAATGGATAACGGGGCAGGAAGCAAGGATCTGTGTACATGAACTGCGTGCGGAAAACGACGCTTTGCTTACGGGAGTGGGCACGGTAATAGCAGACGATCCGGAGATGACGGTGCGCTATGCCGCAGGAAAGTCCCCTCTGCGCGTTATTTTGGACAGGACCCTTAGGACTCCGCCGGAAGCCGCGATACTTAAAGGAGGCGCCGTGATATTCACGCTTCCCTCGGCTTCCCCGGAAAAAGCCGCCGTGCTGGAGGATGCAGGCGCAAGGATAATAAACGTAAGCGGTGACAGATTTCTTGACGAAGTGCTGAAAGAGCTCTGCGGCATGGGCGTTAATTATCTCATGATCGAGGCCGGTCCTTCGGTGACATCGTCATTTATAAGCAGTAAACTGTGTGATGAACTGGCGCTTTTCGTTGCCCCAAAGATAATGGGAAACGGGAGATCTTTTGCCGGGGGCGCGGAATTTCAGGAAATGGAGGACATTCCCCGCCTTAAAGATGTAAAATACACGAAATACGGCAGCGACCTTCTGATAAGGGGGCTTTTTGAATGTTCACCGGACTTATAGAGACGATCGGAACTATCATGGCGATATCTCCGAAAGGGGAAGTCATTGAAGTGACCGTCGAGGCTCCGTCGATAGCCGGAGAACTGCACCTCGGAGATTCAGTCTCGCTGTCAGGCGTCTGCAGCACGGTAACGTTCTTTGACTCTCGCCGGTTCAAAGTAGAACTGATGCCGGAGACGCAGATGCGTACGACATTCGGAGCTGCACGAAGCGGCACGAAGCTCAACCTTGAGAGGGCGATGCGCGCCGATTCACGACTGGACGGCCATATGGTAGCGGGGCACGTCGACGGGACATGCACTGTGCGCAATATAGAAACGCTCGGGATCACGCGGAAGATATTTTTCGCGGCCGGGGAAGATCTGCTTTCCGGGATAGTTGAGAAGGGCTCTGTAACGGTAGACGGAGTGAGCCTTACCGTAATAGACGCCCGTGAAGACTTTTTCTCGGTCGGTGTGATACCGGCGACTCTTGCCGAAACCACGATAGGCCTTCTTAAAACAGGAGACCGCGTGAATATTGAGACCGATATGATAGGCAAATATATCAAAAAATTTCTTTCGGACAGATATGCCTCAAAAAATGACGGAGAAAAGATGAAAAATACTCTTACTTGGGATAAACTAACTGAATACGGCTGGAGTTGATTTTTACCGCAGACCAACGGAGGGATAAAATGCTCAACACTATCGAAGAAGCAATAGAAGATATTCGCGCCGGGAAAATGATCATAGTCGTAGATGACGAGAACCGCGAAAATGAAGGAGATCTGGTAATGGCGGCAGATTTCTGCCGCGCAGAAGATATCAACTTCATGATCTCAAAAGCGCGCGGACTGGTTTGCGTGCCGATCTCACGCGAGCAGGCCGACAGGCTTGAACTTTCGCCGATGGTAGAGCGCAATACAGACGCGCACGGTACAGCTTTTACAGTTTCCGTAGACCATCTGCAGGGAACAACGACCGGAATATCAGCTCCCGAGCGTGCATATACTGCCCATGCGCTCGGACAGCCGGATTCGAAACCGGGTGATTTCCGCAGACCGGGACATATCTTCCCGCTGATCGCGCGCCCCGGCGGCGTTCTGCAGCGCGCAGGACACACGGAATCGGCAGTCGACCTTACGCGCCTTGCCGGCCTAAACCCCGCCGGCGTCATCTGCGAGGTCATAAATGAAGACGGCACGATGGCCCGGCTCCCGCAGCTCATTGAGTTCGCAAAAAGGGAAGGCCTTAAGATCACCTCCGTCGAAAAGCTTATCCGCTACAGGGTCATTCGCGAAAAATTCGTCAAAAAGGAAGCCACTGTAAAAATGCCGACGCAGTGGGGGGAATTTATCTGCCATGTCTATACCAGCCCCTACGGCGACAACCCCGGAGCGGTGCATCTTGCCCTCGTAAAGGGAGATATATCCGGAGATGAGCCCGTGCTTACGCGCGTGCATTCCGAATGCTTCACCGGCGACCTTTTGGGATCGCTTCGCTGCGACTGCGGCCCGCAGCTTCACACGGCGATGAACATGATAGAAAAAGAGGGACGCGGAGTTCTTCTTTATCTTCGCCAGGAAGGGCGCGGCATAGGTCTGCTTGCAAAGCTGAAGGCTTACGAACTTCAGGACAAGGGGCTTGATACCGTAGAAGCAAATATTGCGCTGGGATACGCGGCGGATCAGCGTGACTACGGCATAGGCGCACAGATACTCGCGGATCTCGGACTGAAAAAGCTGCGTCTGATGACCAACAACCCTGTAAAGATCACAGGTCTTGCCGGCTACGGGCTTGAGATCACGGAGCGCGTCCCGATAGAGATCGCTCCCAACCCGTATAACGAGCGCTATATGAACACAAAGATCTGCAAGATGGGACATCTTCTGAACAACAGGATGCAGTACGACTGCAAGAATTTCGGAAACAGCAGCCGTTAGTTTTTAAATTTTAAAGAACAGAAAAGACAAGGGGGAAGAAGATCATGCGCACGATTCAGGGAGATATGCTGGGAAGCGGCCTGCGCTTTGCGATAATAGCGTCCCGTTTTAACGAACTTATAACATCAAAGCTTATCGAAGGGGCAAAGGACGCGCTGACGCGCCACGGAGTCAGCTATCAGGACATAGACCTTTTCTGGGTGCCCGGCGCGTGGGAACAGCCGGTGGCGGCCAAAGAGATAGCGCTGCTTGGCAAATATGACGCGATAATCACTCTGGGAGCCGTTATCCGCGGCGATACGACTCACCATGAGTATGTCGCCGGTGAAGCGGCGAAGGGACTTGCCCTCGTGGGACTCGAATACCGTCTGCCTGTATCCTTCGGTATACTTACCTGCGACAATCTGGAGCAGGCGTTGATTCGTGCCGGCAGCAAAGCCGGAAACAAAGGCACCGACGCGGCATTGGCTGCGCTTGAGACTGCCAAGCTGATGAAAGAGATACGCTCTATGGAGGGGAAAAAAGACTGATGCTTGATATGAAATGGGTACGCGAGCATTACAGCGAGACTGCTGACATGCTTGCATCGCGCAATAACGCGTTTCCGCTCGACCGCTATATAAAGCTTGATGAAGACCGCAGAAATATACTGCTCAAAGTCGAGAAACTGAAGGAACGCCGCAACAGCGGTTCGAAAGAAGTCGGTATCAAGAAAAGAAACGGAGAGAACACCGATGAACTTCAGGAGGCGATCCGTCAGCTCGGAGACGAGATAAGCAAACTGGACGGCGAAGTGGCCGTGATCCAGAAAGAGCTTGACGAACTTGCGCTCAGTATACCGAACCGTCCGCACGAAAGCGTACCCAGGGGAAAGGACGAAAATGACAACGTCGAGATGCGCCGCTGGGGCGCCCCGAGAGAGTTTGACTTTGAGCCGAAACCGCACTGGGAGATAGGCGAAGCGCTCGGCATCATGGATTTTGACCGCGCAGTCAAGCTCGCCGAGAGCCGCTTCACGGTATTGAAAGGCGCCGGAGCCGCTCTTGAGCGCGCGATCATGAATTTTATGCTGAACCTGCATACGACGCAGCACGGCTTTACCGAAGTGGCGCCGCCTGTTCTCGTAAACACAAAGACGATGACCGGCACAGGGCAGCTGCCGAAGTTCGCCGAGGATCTGTACCGCTGCGTGAATGACGATCTCTGGCTGATTCCGACCGCGGAGGTGCCTCTTACCAATCTCTACTCAGGCGAGACGCTGAAAGAAGCCGACCTTCCGAAGTACCTCTGCGCGTTCACACCATGCTTCCGCCGCGAGGCAGGCAGCTACGGGCGCGATATGCGCGGCATGCTGCGCCAGCACCAGTTCGACAAGGTCGAAATGGTTAAGATATCAGTGCCCGAAAAGAGCTATGACGAACTGGAGCACATGACCGGCTGCGCCGAAAAGGTCCTGCAGCTGCTGGGCATACCCTACAGGGTCATAGTCCTCTGCACCGGTGATATGGGCTTCGGAGCGGCCAAGACATACGACCTCGAGGTCTGGCTGCCCTCGCAGCACACATACCGCGAGATCAGCTCCTGCAGCAACTGTGAGGATTTCCAGGCTCGCCGCATGGGGCTCAAATACAAACCTGCGGACGGCGGCAAAGCGCGCTTCGTGCACACGCTGAACGGCTCGGGGCTCGCAATAGGGCGCACTCTGATAGCGGTCATAGAAAACTACCAGAACAGCGACGGATCGGTCACGATACCCGAAGCGCTCCGTCCTTACATGGGCGGCATGGAAAAAATAAGCGCATAACGAAAATTAGTATAAAAAATTCGGAAGCCGCAGGTAAAAACCTTGCGGCTTCCTTGTTTTATGGTAGGATATATATGAACAGAAGCGTTGTTTTTTGATAGGAAAACGGCTTTATTTTTTAGACGGTGAACACGGTAAACGGCTTTATTATTTTTGACGGGAGAATGGCTTTATATGATAGGCGGCACAAACGGCACCACCGTGATCATGATAGTAATGGTCGCGCTGATCTGTGTCATGATTCAGAAGTTTTTCAAAAAATACCTGGAGCGTGACCAGTATTACTACCTCAAAGACATAACATTGATAGGCGCATGGGCTCTCTGCGGTATATGGATGCCTGACGGATCTCTCCGCATCACTGTTGCCGCAGGCGTCGCATCGGCCTGCGTCGGCTTCTGCCAGAGGGTCATGCGTGCCAAGAACCTGCGCCTGATCTACTTTATGATCGGCTTTGTCTTCTCGGTCTTCGGCCCGCGCATCGCATTCGTTGAGTATTCGGGAGGGCAGTATTATTACCTTTCATATTTCGCTTCAGTAGCGATAAGCACGATATGGGTCGGCATATTCCCGATATTTTTCCAGGAGATAGACGAGATCCCCGGCCTCTGCGGGCTTCTTCTCACAGTGAGCTGGACGATGATCTCCGTTGTTATACTCACTTCTTCGCAGAGCCTGAGAAACGCTTCACAGATCTGTGTCATAGGTCTTGTGATGCTTATCGTTTTCTGGGAACGCCATATTTACGCTTACCGCCGCCTCACCGAGCCGCTCACCGGGCTTTGGGGAACGCTTTTTGCCGGTCTTTCCATTCTCGGCGTGAGCAAAGGCATCACCTTCTACACGCTCTCCCTGCTGCCGCTGGGCTTCTTCGCACTTCCGATAACGGAAGCCTCGATGGGCGTGGTGAGCGCGTTCTTTTCTTCAAGGCCGCCGGCAAACCTCATGCTCTACAGGAAGCTGATAACAAAAGGATATTCTCACCCGGTCGCGATACATATCGTCGTCGCGGTGTGTGCGCTTTTAGGATGCATAGTATCGGCGATGCAGATAGGCTTCCCTGACTTTTTCTATCTCATTTCCGTGCTGATAGTTCTCTTTGGAGTGATATGGGCCGGATATACCTTCAAATATCAGCGCGGCAGAATGAACGACGAATGCAGGCGCCCTCATCTGTGGGGCATCACGGTCGACAACATATCTCTGAATTATGCGCTGTCGCGCGTGCAGCACTGGATGAATTCCGAACGCGCGCCGCATATAGTGGTCACTCCTGATGCGCTTGCCGCTCTCAGGAGCAGGACTGATAAAAGATACAGAAAGATCGTGCGTTCGGCCGGGCTTGTGCTGCCGGACGGAGCAGGGCTTGCCGCGGCGCTTAAGATCAACGGTACCCCCGTTCAGGAGCGCATCCCCGGCGTGGAGTTCACCGAACATCTCTGCCGCCTTGCCGAGCAGAACGGATGGAAAGTATGGTTTCTCGGAGGGGAACCCGGGGTAGCCGAGAAAGCGGTTAAAAAGCTGACCGAAAAATTCCCGCGCCTTATCGTGGCAGGTACCCGCGACGGCTTTTTCAAGTCAGAAGAAACAGACGCCATATGCGATGCGATAAAAGCGGCCGGCACCGATTTTCTCTTTGTCGGGCTGGGCGTTCCTAAGCAGGAATACTGGCTCGACGAGTGTTTTGAGCAGACAGGCGCCGTGGTGGGGATGGGAATAGGCGGCAGCATGGACGTCATATCAGGCAACCTCAAGCGCGCGCCGAAGATATGGCAGTCTTTATGCCTTGAATGGCTCTACAGGGTCATACAGGAGCCATGGCGCTGGAGAAGACTTTCGAAGCTTCCTCTTTTCGTATGGCATGTCCTGCTTACACGTCTCCATATAGACGGCTACAAAGACGATCCGGCGGAATAGTTTTGATACAGAATCATAAATCGAAGGGAAACTGATAAAAATGAAAATGGACAAACTGCTTAAACAGGCTCAGAGGATGCAGGCACAGATGACTCTGGCACAGGAGGAACTCGGTAATGCCGTGGTCGAGGGATCTTCCGGCGGCGGCGCTGTGAAGGTCACGGCAAACGGGCACGGCGATATTTTATCGATCGCAATAAGCAAGGAAGTAGTCGATCCTGAAGATACCGAAATGCTTGAAGATCTCGTGCTTACCGCTGTAAAGGAAGCCCTCTCAAAGGCCAGGGAGCTTTCAAATTCGAAGCTTAATGCCGTTACCGGCGGCCTTGGAGCCAGCTTCCCCGGACTGGTCTGAGAGGCGCCGCTTTGTCCCTTCCAGGGCCTGTAGAAGAGCTGATCAAACAGTGGAGCAGGATGCCCGGCGTCGGAGAAAAGACCGCCAGGCGCATGGTCTTTTTCCTGCTGCGCCAGGAGCCGAAACAGATAAGAGCTTTCGGTGAAGCGGTCATCTCTCTTACAGAAAATATCAGGCACTGCAGCATCTGCGGGGCGATAACCGACGCCGACCCCTGCCGTTTCTGCACCGATCCGCTGCGTGACAGGAAGCTCATGTGCGTCGTGGAGAGCGAGGAAGACTGCGTTGCGATAGAGCAGGCGGCCGTATTCAACGGCATATACCATGTGATAGGCGGCAGGCTCTCTCCACTTGACGAGGAAGAGATACCGGCAGGCAGTCTTGAAAGGCTCCGCGAACGCGTCGAAAAGGGCGGCGTCGAAGAGATAATAATAGCGACGGCGCCGCGCATAGAAGGAGACCTTACCGCATATGCGGTCCAGGAAGCGCTCTCAGGCCTTAAAGTAAAGGTATCGCGTCTTTCCTACGGGCTGCCGGTAGGCGGAAGCATCGGCTTCGCAGACCGCGTGACTTTACATATGGCTATGGAAGCAAGAAAGGAGATGAGCGGGGGAGAATAATATCAGGAGATATTGAAGAAACAGTATCACAAAAATCAAAAAAAGAGAGGAGGAGATTTTTATGCGTCATGACATAGAGCTGTCAAAGATGATGAGAAGAGTCGTATACGCCGTTATGGTCATTGTTTGCGCGGCCGCCGGCTATCAGGCGTCTCTTCTTGTGCTCAGAATGAGCTGGTGGCCTTCGATGTCCTCGAACCACCCGATCGGAATGACCGTCTTTATAGTACTGCTTTCAGCGCTTTTAGGCTTTATTATTTCGCCGCTTTTCTGGTGGGCTTTAGTAAAATTTGCTCAGTTCTTTGAAACGAGAATACAGAACATCAGTATTCCGGACCTTATAATAAGCATAGTCGGACTGATGCTCGGCCTTCTGCTTGCAAACCTCATAGCAATACCGCTTTCAAAATTACCCGGAGGAGTAGGAGTTTACATAGCTATCCTGCTTAATGTCGCACTCGGCTACTGGGGACTGAGGTTTTTCGCAAAGCGCGGCGATGATTTCTGGAACATGCTCAGCAATATCAATCTGAAGCCGAGGCTTCCGCTGCCGCGCAAAAAGGCGGCTGCCGACAGTTCAGACGCGTCAGCGGCCCAGGATAACCGCTTATCGTACCCCAAGGTGCTCGATACGAGCGCCATCATAGACGGAAGGATACTCGACGTGGCACAGACCGGCTTCCTTGAAGGAACTATCGTACTGCCAAGATTTATACTGGCGGAGCTGCAGGGTGTAGCCGACTCCACGGACCCGCTGCGCAGGACGCGCGGCCGCCGCGGGCTGTCTGTCGTTACGGAACTTCAGAAGCTCAAGGGACTCACGATAGAGATACCTGAGGTTACGCTCCGGGAGCTTGAACGCGACAAAGTGGACGAAGCGCTGGTTGTGCTTGCACGCCGCCTTAACGGAAAAGTCATAACCACCGATTACAACCTTAATCAGGTAGCGCAGATAGAAGGAGTCAGCGTGCTGAACGTCAACGATCTGGCGAATTCGCTTAAGCCGATGCTTCTGCCCGGCGAAAAGGTCGATATAGACATCATACGCCTCGGCAAGGAAAACCATCAGGGAATCGGTTACCTGGACGACGGAACGATGCTCGTGATCGAGGATGGTTCGCGGCATGTCGGAGAAAGGGTGAGGGTGACCGTCACCTCGATGCTCCAGACCTCCGCGGGCAGAATGGTCTTCGGACGAATCCACCCGTAATATGAGTTCTTCGAGCTGGTCCTTTCTGATAGCGGCAGCAGGCAGCGGCAGCAGGCTCGGAGGCACTCCGAAACAGTTCCGGCAGCTTGGCGGACGCCCGCTCTGGCGCTGGTCTTACGATACCGCGTCAAGGCTGCGTGAGAGCGGCAGGATAGAGGATATAGTTATCGTGCTTCCCGACGGACAGCTGGCTGAGATGCTGCCTGTATGCGCGAAGCTCGGAATGACCGCAGTGCGCGGCGGAGCCACGCGCTCCGGCTCTGTTCTGAACGGACTGAAGGCGTGCCGCGGCTCATATGTCCTGGTACATGACGGGGCCCGCCCCTTTATCAGCGAAGCACTCTCTGTGAGGCTGATGGAAGCTGCTGAAGAAAGCGGCGCGGCTCTGCCGCTTCTTCCCTGTTCTGACGCTTTAAAGAAGACAGTCGGCATATCCCTGCATTCAGAGGACAGAAATAATTATTTCCGCACTCAGACGCCGCAGGCCTTCAGGCGTGAGGAACTGATAACTATAATGAGAGAAGGCGCCGCTTCCGATGACGAGGCGTCGCTCTGGATAACTTCCGGGCGCGAAATTGCACAGGTCCGCGGAGAAGAGGCGAATTTTAAGATAACTACACAGTTCGACTGGGATATGGCCTGCGCTTTGGCGGGCGGCTATACCGAAACAAGGACAGGCCACGGCTACGATATACATAAGCTGGTCAGCGGCAGGCCTCTGGTCATAGCAGGAGTAAAGGTGGACGGTTCCGATGTGGGCCTGCTTGGACACTCCGACGCAGACCTTGTGACTCATGCGGTCATGGACGCGCTTTTGGGAGCCGCAGGAGAGCCGGACATCGGCACGCTCTTTCCGGCGAATGACCTACAGTGGAAAGACGCGGACAGCACGGTGCTGCTGCACAAAGTTCTTTCGATACTTGCCGCAAAGGGCTGGAAGCCCGATTGGGTCGACGCCACTTTAAACGCGCAGTATCCGAGGCTCGGGCATATGATTCCGCGATTTAAAGAGAGGCTGAACAGTGAGCTTGGCGGCAGCAGTGAAACCCCTGTTTTTAACATGAAGGTAAAATCCGCAGAAGAGTGCGGAAGCGCGGGGCGCGGCGAATGCATGATATGCCACTGCGTGGCTGTTATAAGCCGTAAACGGGCCTTATAACTCATTACATGGAAAATCATTAATACATGGAGGTATAAAATAAAATGGGCTGGAAGGAAGACAAGTTTGTTGACTACAAAGGCTTCACGTTCGACGACGTCCTGCTGGTGCCTAACTACAGCGAAACGCTGCCGGCAAAAGTCAGCGTCGCGACTAAGCTGACTCCGCAGATAGACCTGAATATACCGATCTGCAGCGCGGCAATGGACACGGTGACCGAAGCCCGGCTTGCTATAGCTCTTGCGCGCGAAGGCGGGATCGGCATCATGCACCGGAATCTCCCTATAGAACGTCAGGCTATGGAGGTCGACAAGGTAAAACGTTCAGAGTCAGGCGTCATTGTAGACCCCTTCTATCGTCATCCTTCGGATTCGGTTCGCGAGGCAGTGGCCCTTATGGAGCACTATCATATTTCCGGAGTTCCCGTCGTTGACGACCAGATACGCCTGGTCGGGATCATCACGAACAGAGATCTTCGCTTCGTTACAAATCTGGATCAGCCCATATCCAACATAATGACAAAGGAAAACCTCGTCACAGCCCCTGTGGGGACAACACTTGACGATGCAAAGCAGATACTCATGGGGACGAAGGTCGAGAAACTTCCTCTTGTAGACGGGGAAAACAAGCTGAAGGGACTTATCACTATAAAAGATATCTTAAAAGCAAAAGCTTTCCCGAATGCAGCCAAGGACTCGCGCGGACGGCTGCGCGCAGGAGCCGCGATCGGCGTAGGGGCCGACGCGCGCGAGAGAGCGGAAGCTCTCGTAAAGGCCGGCGTAGACGTGATAGTCATCGATACTGCCCACGGACATTCAAAGATGGTGATAGAGATGGTGCGCGATATACGCGCCAGCTATCCCGACCTGCCGATAATAGCCGGCAATATCGCAGCAAAAGAAGCTGCCGAAGCTCTTATGGACGCCGGTGCGGACGGCGTCAAGGTCGGCATAGGCCCCGGCTCTATATGCACTACGAGAATAGTAGCCGGGATCGGCGTACCGCAGGTAGCGGCAGTAATGAATGTCGCAGAGGCGGCGCACAAACGCGGCAGGACAGTAATAGCCGACGGCGGCATTCGCTACTCAGGAGATATAGTCAAGGCGCTTGCGGCCGGAGGCGACGTCGTAATGATCGGCTCTCTCTTTGCTGGAACGGAAGAGAGTCCCGGAGAAGCCGTTATCTATAAAGGGCGCTCTTTCAAGAGCTACCGCGGGATGGGATCGCTCGGTGCGATGAAGGGCGGCTGCAGCAAAGACCGCTATTTCCAGGAAGGTGCGGCGGAAGACAAGCTCGTGCCTGAAGGCATAGAGGGCATGGTCCCGCATAAAGGACCTCTTTCGGGAGTTATCTACCAGATGGTGGGAGGCGTACGCGCCGGTATGGGCTACGTCGGCGCGGCAAACATAAAAGAGCTGCACCAGAATTCAAGGTTCGTTCAGGTGACGGCGGCTTCGATGAAAGAAAGCCACCCGCACGACATAGTGATCACCAAGGAAGCCCCGAACTACTGGGCGGAATAATGAAAACAAAGAGGGCGCGCGGGGCAGCGCGCCCTCTGCACTGAAGGGAGCGCGCAGCGCAGCATGTCGGATATCAGAATAGCAACATTCAACGTAAACTCGGTAAAAAGCCGTCTGCCTGTCCTTGACGTCTGGCTTGCCTCTTCAGGCGCGCCTGACATCCTCTGCCTGCAGGAGACAAAGTGCCGGGATGAAGAGTTCCCTGCCGCTTTCTTTGAGGAACGAGGCTATAAATGCGTCTGTAAGGGTATGAAAAGCTATAACGGAGTGGCTGTCATAGCGCGTGAAATGCCTGATGAATATGAGTTCGGCATACGCGACGGAGAGGAAGCAGGACGGGAGGAATCCGAGAATGCCCGCGTGCTCTTTGCGCGCTTCGGGAAGCTCGCGCTGCTTAACACCTATGTGCCGCAGGGCAAGGAGATCGACAACCCGGATTATCCGTATAAACTGCGCTTCATAGGACGCATCAGAGAGCTCATTGAAAGAAAATGCAGCCCCGAAGAGATGCTTCTCTGGGTCGGGGATCTTAATGTGGCGCCGACTGATATAGACGTTACAAATCCGAAAAACAAAAAGAACCACGTATGTTTCCATGAAGATGTTAAAAAGGCGCTTGCGCAGGCAATGGAATGGGGGCTTGTCGATATATTCAGGCAGCACCTGCCGTCGGAGGGTGAATATACCTTCTGGGACTATCGCATCAAAAACTCGCTTGAAAGAAATATCGGCTGGCGCATAGACCATATACTCGGGACAAAAGCCGCGGCGGAGAAGTGCCGCAGCGTCACTGTCGAACGGCAGCTGCGAGCGATGGAGAAGCCGTCTGACCATACCGCGGTAACTGCGACATTTTCCTTAGAAGTCCGTTCCTGAGAGCAGCTGTGAGGTTGCCGGCCTGATCTCTGCTGCCGGAATGGCCTTAAACATTCCAAGCGCGAAAGATAATAGCACCGTGCAGGTTTGTCAGACCGTGTTACAGAATCAGCTTCATCAAGAAACCTATCCAATGCTTCCCCGGGAGACTTCCGGTTAAGAGGTCTCATGGGGAAGTTATTGTATTT
>JAEEYY010000275.1 GCA_016288355.1 Synergistes sp. | reverse complement strand
AGTTTGCAGATAAGGTTGCGCCTGCTGGCGGATAAATTTATTTCTTTCCCGTCGGCAAAGAGTGTGCGGGAATAAATTCTTCTGCTGCCAAGTTCTTTGTATGCTGTTTTTGCAAGGCAGCCGGCAAAGAGTTTCTTCACAGCGGCGATACCGCTGCCGATTCTCTTCTCATTTCCGCCCCTTGTAATTGACGCAACTGTAACATCCGGTTCGAACAAGCATTCATATTCCTCTTCGTTATCAGATCTGAAAACGGAAATGGTCTTCCTGCGATAGTATTCCCAGCATCTGTGTTCGGAGAGGGTCATAAGCGGCTTGCCGCTGACAGATGATATCTCGTATATTCCCGTTTTTCCTGCCCTGTCATGCCCTGTCAGATGAAATCCCTTTGATTTATCGTTGCAGTTATATTCCACCCCGATACATTCGCTGAGTACATAAGTCTTATAGCCCTTTGCCTCCCATTCATTTACGAGCTTTTTTGCGTAATTTATATCCATCGTAAAGCCCTGGCCGTCCTCTGTGATCATAAACATCAGATAGGCCGTGTCTGTCGTTCCGAAGCGGCTGATATAGGCGATATAGTCGTCTTCAATTATCGTCTCCAGAAGAAAATCAGCCCTAACAAAAAAGCCGAGCGCCTCCTTGTCCGCATACTGCCACAGAAGAGGAAGAATGTACTTTATATCGGCAGCTTTGTGAGTATTGCTGAATGGCTTCCGCATCTCAAATACGGTGTTTTCACCGAAGTGCTTTTTGAGCATCTCTTTAACGGAATAATCGTAGTATTTCATGTGCTCCCCCTCCCCTGCAGTCTATCGGTATCCCAGAAGCCAGGTTCTTTGGATATCTATATGGTGCGGCGCTCCTGGAACTTTTTTCATATTCAGTTTTGCGACCCTGACCGGAATTGAACCGGGGATCGGCTTCCATGCTCAATATTCCGCTGCGCATCACTGAGAGATAAGTTTTTGCTCCTGTGATATATAACCCCTTATAGTAAAACGCAAAACTTCAAAAAATCAATAGTTTTGCGTTTTGCCATTATGTCAAAAGCAGATGGCAGAACACTCTCAGATTTCTCTGCGGGCAATAGATCCTCTGCCGAGCAGCACATTGGAGCTGTTTCACATATTGAGTGATGAGCATCGGGACTTCGGCGCCGGGAGAACGGCCCCGGTCAATGGCGTAAAAAAAGTACAGTTCAAGCCAGGGAGTGAGCGTATCAACGACCGTGTGTCTCCCGGCGGCTGACACAAAAAAGCGGCGTCCCTGCTGCGGGATGCCGCTTTATGCATCTGAACGGGTATCAGGTTGGCGACCCTGACCGGAATTGAACCGATGACCTACTGCTTAGGAGGCAGTCGCTCTATCCAGCTGAGCTACAGGGCCGCGCACAAGCATCAGTTTATCCTAACAGACGAAATTGCGCAATGTTTTTTTGGTAAATTCCCGCTACGGCCTGATCGGGACGGTCTTTTCCTTTCCGCCGGCCGCGAACGTTACATTCACCGGGTATCCTTCATTCGAACGGCGTATCACGTAGGCTTTCATCTGTTCCACGCTGACGTTCGCGGTGCTGTGTCCGTCTATTTTCTTGATCTCGCATCCCTCTTTGAGTCCGGCGTATGCCGCGGCTGTCGCGGGTTCGACGCTCTTGACTACGAGGCAGCCGTCCGGGGCGCGTTCGCTCTCCGATACGGTGAATCCGACAGACCTGTGCGCGTATCTGTCCTGGGGCTGCGCCGCCGGCGACGGATCTTCGTACCGCGCGCTGCGTTTTTCCGACACGTTGTAATACGGTGATTCCACGCAGACTGAAACGTTGTGGTTGCTGCGGTCGATCTCATAGGTCATTGCCAGGTAATGCTGGAAACCGGATACTTTCAGTGTGCTTACGGGCGTTCTGTCGTCGAGGAATGTCGGCTGCCGCTGCTCCTGCCAGTAGTCGTGGAGCTCATGAAGCGCTCCCTCAACTCCGCTTCGCCTTATAAGGTTCACGGTGCGGTCCGCCTCCGCCTCCGCCAGATTCCTTGCGGCCGTGGTTACTTTTTCTTCTGCCGTATAAGTGGACTGCGGCGCGCTGTCAGACTGAGACTGACCGTTGATGATGGCGCCGATCAAAAGTCCCACAAGTCCGCCGACCCACGGGGAATCCCAGAAATTATCGTGGTAATATCTCCAGCCTCCGTACCAGCCGGGTCCGGGATATGGTCCGGGTCCGGGATATGGCCTGGGTCCGGGATATGGTCCGGGTCCTGGGTGTGGTCCGGGCCCCGGTCTCGGTCCTGGGTGTGGTCCGGGTCCGGGTCCGGGATGCGGTCCGGGTCCAGGCCCGGGTCCGTGCCCTCCGGGTCCGCCGCCGGGTCCATGTGAAGGCTTCATGCCGGGTCCGCCGGGGCCGTGTCCTCCGGGACCTCCCGGGCCTCCGGGGCCGGGCATCGGTCTTACGATCGGGCCTCCGCCGCCGCCGGGGTGTCCGCCGCCGGGATGCCCGCCTCCGTGACCGAATCCTCCGCCTCCGCCGTGCGGCGCAGCGGCAGCTGAAGACGCGGTGATCATTACTGCCAGCAACGCGGATATTACTTTCTTTTTCATCATGATCCATCCCCTTTCGTTACGCTTTCGGAAGTGTACAACTCTGTAAGCCTGCTGAAATATTCAAGATTTTCCGCAGTATTGCCGCCGGCTATGCCCACGAAGACAGTGACCTTTGACATACGGAAAAGAGCTGCCTGGTAAATAAGTTTTTTCTGCTCTCCGGAAGCGGCATAGGCCACTGTGACTATGGCCGGGCTGCCGTTTATCGTTTCGTCGTCGTTCGATATCACTTCAAGCGCCGCGCCCGGTTCTATCGCCGCAAGATGCTCCTTCGCAAATGCCTCGCGCCGTTCCTGCGTATAGCGGGCTTCGGCGATCTCAGATACCGCAAAAAGGGCTTTGTCCGGATCCTGTGTGGGAAGCTTTCCGTCCTTCGTGAATATCATCGTGTCGCTGCGGAAGCCTGCCGTCTTAAATGGCGTACCGGACATATCCGGGAGGACAGGAGCGCTTTCCTGCGCGCTTTCGGCTTTGTCCTGCTGCCACCATGCGCTTTTTATTATGTCGAGCGCATTCTGTGACGCGTTTGTGTCTTTTGCGCTGTAGGCCGCGCTTATCATCCAGGTCGCGCTGCCGCGTTCGACTATCAGCACCCATTTGCCTATCGTCGTCTTGCCGCCTGACTGGAATATTTTAAGAAGCTCGGCGCGGTCTCCGTTCCAGATAAATGACGACTGAGACTTGACTTCCATTTTATTTTCGCTGAGGCGGCCGTTTTTTATCTCTTCAAGCAGTTTCTCGAACGGTATATGAACGAGCGAACCTTCAAGCGCCAGTTTCTTCTTTTTATCGGCCACGCCGCTTTCGGTCTTTACGAAGCTGTAGCCTTCCTTCGGTGACAGCAGCGCCGGAATTTCAAAAAATTCCCTGTGCCGCGGAGTTTTTTCGACATTGATGACCTTAGGCGCGTCGGAGCAGAATGCCGGCAGCGCAAGAAAGAAGAGTATCAGCAGGAATGCAAGAGCGGAGCTCCTGCTATTCATTCCCGCCACCGCCGGGCA
This sequence comes from Synergistes sp., assembly GCA_016288355.1. Classification (GTDB taxonomy): domain Bacteria; phylum Synergistota; class Synergistia; order Synergistales; family Synergistaceae; genus Synergistes. The sequence continues at coordinate 1,396 of JAEEYY010000275.1, read as the reverse complement.
GCACGTTCTTCAGTATCCCGGGGATGCCCTCCGGCAGTATCTTTTTCAGAAAGTCCCCTACGGCGTCCTTCACGGTCCCGGTCTGCGCCGCTTCCCTCAGCTCCTGCGCGTATCTGTCAGCTTTGTCGGTATGCAGCGCTTCAAGGGCGGAGATCTCTTTTTTGGCGTCGCCGTAGTTCTTTTCTCTTATATATATCCTGCCCAGCTCATACCTGATATCGGCGTCGGCCGGATCTGCGCTTTCCGCCTTCTGCAGATTCTCTGTCGCTTTATTGACGTCGCCGAGAGCGTACTGCGCCTTCGCAAGATTCAGCAGGATGAAGGCGTTGGGGCGGAATGAGAATTTCGCCGCTTTTTCAAACTTTTCGACCGCGGTCCTCAGGTCGCCGGCCGCAAGAGCCGCAAGCCCCTTTTCCAGGCTGTGTTTCTTGAACGCTTCCACCGAGAGCAGCGCTGTCCCGGCAAGAGCCGCGAGCGCAATAATGGCGACAAGCAGCGCGGCAAATCCCCCTTTGTGTTTTTTCATCTGAAGCACCGCCTTTCTCTCAGAACCGGAGCTCCGGGCTCCAGTTGTAGCGGCAGAGACGCAGCCGCCCGGAAAATTCCTCTGCTATATGTATCCCGCAGTAGTTCTGCGGAAAGAAGAACATATCGTTCAGATCAAGACCTAAATAATGCGCCGTTATGCTCCATATGACCGCGGCATGAGCTACGATCAGGATATTGCCGCTTTCATGCTGCGACATTATCTTTTCGAATGCCGGCACGGTGCGCTTCTGCAGCTCCATGAAGCTTTCGCCCCCGGGGGGAGCGGTCTCCGCGAACTTCACGCCGCGCAGCTCATATATCTCCCTGAATTCGCTGCGCACCTCGTCGTAGCCCTTCCCCTCCCATTTGCCGAGCGACACCTCCCGCAAAGCGGGTATGATATGCGGCTCAAGATAAGGCGCCGTGTACTCCGCGGTCTGCAGAGCGCGTGTCATATCGCTTGTATAGAGGCAGTCGAACCTGATGCCTGAAAGCGCCGCGCCTGTCTTTTCAGCGTCGGCGCTCCCCTCTTCGCCGAGCGGATAGTCGGTCTGACCGTAGTAGATGCGCCCGTCGCCCGGCAGCTGCGGTTTTGCGTGCCTCATAAGAAAAAAGCGTTTTTTTTCAGTCATAGTTTTACCCGTCATATACCCCTTCTGTTTGTTACGGACCTAATTTTAACACCCGATTGTGAGGTTTTCATGGAAGATTGATGATAGATTGATGGCGCGGATATAAGAAAAGAGCCTCCGTTTTCGTCAGAGGCTCTTCATTATGCTTATGCCTTGCTCAGTGAATTCTTAGAATTTCAGGAATGACGCAGCCTTGGCGCCACAGATCGGGCAGGCGTCTTCGGTCTTGCCCCTGT
>JAEEYY010000274.1 GCA_016288355.1 Synergistes sp. | reverse complement strand
TACCTTTTTCTGCTCAAAAAGGAACAGGAAGGGAAACCCTACAACGTAGCCAAGATGGCTGCCGTTAATAAGTTTCTGCGGATCTACTACGCTCGTGCGATGGAGCTGTACAAGTAAATCCGTCTGCTTTCATTATAGCCGTTTTTCAGCGGCCTGCAATAGCAGGTCTTGTTAAAGTTACTCTTTTTTCTGCTCTATGGCGCTCAATTTCTTCAAAAAAACACTTGACAAACATTAGCAAGATTTATAGCTCCAAGAGCTCCCGGAGCGCATCCATTTCCTTACCGATTTCCATTTCCAGCTCGTCCAGTTTCGCCATAATCTCACTGGTCGGCGGATATTCCACAGCCTTATACTCAGTCTGTTTATACTTGTTGATGCTCAGATCATAGTCGTTACCGACGATCTCGTCCTTCGGCACGAAGAAGCTCTGCTCTGTGCGTTTGCGATCCTGCTCGGCATCCAGTGCGTGGAAGCGAGCTATGATATCCGGGATATCATTCTCTTTGGTCTCGCTGCGCTTGTCATCCAGACTATAGCCGTCGGCTTTCATATCGTAGAACCAGACCTTGTTCGTGCCGCCGTGGCAGGTCTTGGTAAAGATCAGAATGGCAGTGGAAACACCGGCATACGGCTTGAATACACCTGAAGGCATGGAGATCACGGCCTCCAGCCGGTTGCCCTCGATCAGCTCCTTACGGATCGCTTTATGCGCTGTTGAAGAACCAAACAGCACTCCGTCCGGTACGATGCAGGCGCAGCGTCCGCCCACCTTGAGCATCCGCAGGAACAGTGCCAGGAAAAGCAGCTCGGTCTTCTTTGTCTTACAGACCTTGAGCAGATCCGCAGAAACGATATCAGCGTCCAGACTTCCCTTAAAAGGCGGATTTGCCAGAATCAGTGTATATTTATCCTTGTCCGGGTTCTGATCTGACAGACTGTCACGATATTCGATAAAAGGATTATCCACCCCATGCGTCATCATGTTCATAGCCCCGATGCGCAGCATGGTACGGTCCATGTCGTAGCCGTGGAACATGTGATTCATGTAGTGCTCTTTGTTCTGCCGGTTGAAGAAGACCTCCTGCTTGCGATTCTCCTTCAGGTAGTCGCTGACCGCTACCAGGAAGCCGGAGGTACCGCAGGCTGGGTCACAGACAATCTCGTCTGCCTTGGGCTCCATCAGATCCACCATCATGCGGATGATATGCCGGGGTGTGCGGAACTGGCCGTTGACCCCCGCCGTGGCAATCTTGGAGAGCAGGTATTCATAAACGTCGCCCCGGGTGTCGGCGGCTTTAAGCTGGGCCATCTGCTCATAAATGCCATCCATGGCGGTCACGATCTTGTCCAGCATCAGCGGCGTCGGCACTTTGAAGATGGCGTCACCCATGTATTTGGAATAGGCACTTTCTTTATCGCCGTGGAGGTTCTTGATGAAGGGAAAGACCCATTCCTGCACCGTGCTGTACATTTTCGCCGCAGGGAAATCGTGGAAAATGCTCCATTTCAGCTGGCTGCCGTCCACGGTGCGATCTCCGATCTGCACTTCTTTGGCAAAGATGCTCTCATACGGCAGACCCAGCATAGCCGCCTCTTTGGCGCGAAGATTGTCCGAGTCGTCCAGGTCGTGAATGAACATCAGATAGGTCATCTGTTCGATAACATCCAGAGGATTCGTCAGACCACCAGTCCAGAAGACTTCCCAAAGGCTGTCGATTTTGCTTTTCAGTTCACCTGTTACCATATCTTTACTCCTTCTCCCAGCTCCATGTGTAGGAGGTATAGCGTCCTCCGCCGATTTTGATAATATCGCCGTTTTTCAGCAGCTCCGCCAGCGCCCGTTCCACTGTCTTCTGGCTGATATCCGGGCACTGCTGCATGATCTGCATCTTTGTAATCCGTCCGACCGTATTGCGGATGATCTCCCGGATTCTATCGGGCTTTGACAGGCCTTTTGTGATCAGAATATCCACCCTGGATTCAAACTCCCGGTAAGCGGCAATCACAATCCCGAGCATATAGCGGACAAAGGGAAGATAATCATTCCTGCCATCATGCCAACCGTCTGAACTTTCATATAAAGTTTCATAATATGTCTCTTTGCTGTCTGCAATCAATCTTTCTATACTGATATACTTTCCGACAAGATAGCCGGAACGATACAACAGCAGCAGTGTAAGCAGACGGCTCATACGGCCGTTGCCGTCATTGAACGGATGGATGCACAGAAAGTCCAGGATAAAGACCGGCATCAGAAGGATCGGATCCAACTCCGGATCAGCCGCTGCTTCCTGAAAAGCTTTACACAGGATTTCCATGGCTTCGGTCGTTTCCCAAGCCGGAACAGGCTGGAGCCGGACACGTTTCGTCCCGTCAGACAATTCCTCTGTAATGAGATTGTCAGCGTTCTTAAAACGTCCGCCGACAGCAGAATTGCTGAATTTATAAAGATCCCGGTGCAGCTGCAGGATCATACCGGGCCTGACTGGGATATAATCATAATTCTCATGTACGGTATTCAGAACGTCGCGATAACCAGCAATCTCACGTTCACTACGGCCCTTGGGTGTAGTCTTGTTCATAACGATCTTCTTAAGCCGGTCATCCGTGGTAATGACACCTTCGATACGGTTGGATGCTTCAGTGCTTTGAATCCTGGCAATCTCCAGCAATTCATTCAAAGCATCTTTTTGGGCTTCGATAAACAGATTCTGCTGTCCTTTCATTTCGTGGATCTGTCCAAGATACGACACGATTTCCGGAGAAAGCAGCTTCTGATATTCGTTTTTATAATTCAGAGATCTCATTCAATATCCTCTTCTTGAAATGCAGCATAGTCATTTGTATGCGTTTTGACATAGATGTATTCTACTAAATTATTCCGCAAAAGTCAAGTCAACATAGTCATTTTTGGGAAAAATGACTATGTTGATCAGGCAGATGGCTATATTGCGTCCGAGCTCTTGCCGGGCAGAGAATACAAAAAACCCCGGAAACTGCTGATTTCCGGGGTTCCAGAGTTTTTGCTGATTCTGATCAACGTTTGCTGAACTGAGGAGCTCTGCGCGCGCCTTTGAGACCGTACTTCTTACGCTCTTTCATACGAGGATCACGGGTAAGCAGTCCCGCTCTCTTCAGAGGAGCACGCATGGTCTCGTCGACTTCCAGAAGGGCTCTGGAGATGCCGTGACGGATCGCTCCGGCCTGGCCGGTGTAGCCGCCGCCGACGACGTCAACACGTACATCGTACTTGCCTTCCGTCTCGGTTACGGAGAAAGGCTGACGAACGATATTCTTAAGGATCTCAGTGCCGAAATATTCATCAAGCGGCTTCTTGTTGACGATGATCTCGCCGTTTCCGGGAGTCAGATATACACGGGCAACGCTGGTCTTTCTTCTTCCGGTTCCGTAGTACTGAACTGTCATCTTCATGCTCTCCTTTCTTATGCCTTGATCTCAAGCTTCTCAGGTTTCTGAGCGGCCTGCTCGTGCTCCGGTCCTGCATAGACCCAGAGCTTAGAAATCATCTGCTTGCCGATGGCGTTCTTGGGAAGCATTCCCTTAACAGCGAGCCTGAAGGCTCTCTCCGGATTCTTGTCCATCATCTGCCTTGCGGTGGTTTCTCTGTTGCCGCCGGGCTGTCCGGTATGGGTAACATAGACCTTCTGATCCAGCTTCTTGCCGGTAAAAACGATCTTGGCTGCGTTAACGACGATTACGTTGTCTCCCATGTCGATAAAGGGAGTAAATTCAGGTTTATTCTTACCGCGCAGGATGGTTGCTACCTGAGAGGCCACACGGCCCATCGGAAGTCCGGCTGCGTCGATGACATACCATTTTCTCTCGATATTCTTCGCACTCGGAATAAATGTCTTCATTAGAACAATGTCCACTCCTTTAATATTTACGAACTCTATCGGGTCCGACCGGGGCTGTGGTTCAGATCCCTATAAAGTCACGCTCGAACAGTATAGAACAAATAAAATGTGCTGTCAAGCCCTTTTCGGCTATTTTAAACAAATTTTCCCGACTTTTCTCCTGTGCGGGACGGCTGAAAGAACACTTCCTCTGGTCTTTTGCCTTGCAATTGTTCCGCGGGTATGTTAGGATATCCTTAACAAAGCAGGAGGAACATATCAAATGGATAAAATCACTGTACAGGAAGCGCTGGAGCGCGCGCAGTTTTATGTTGATGATCTGACGGTCGATTCACCCGTAAACGATCCCACTGCGGTCATTACCAACGAAAACCGCTTTTTCAGCTGGGACAACGAGCATCGCAGTCCCGATACCAAACCGTATCTTTTCAACTGGAGCTACTACAACGGAGTCATCATGGAAGGTCTGTATTACATCTATCAGCAGACCGGAAACGAACGCTATCTGCAGTATGCCTCTTCCTATATCAAAGCGATGCTGACAGAGGATGAAAACGGTCATGTGTCCCTGAACCGACGTACCGCCGGATATGTGGACCATCACGGGCTGGACTGCTATAAGACCGCTTCTCTGGTCACGCTTCTGGCTGAGAACGATCCCAGGTGCGCCCAGCTCGCCGCGGATCTCTACCGTGATCTGACCGATACAAGCCACATCAACTCCAAGGGCAACTGCGTCGCTGTCGATTTTGCAGAAGACGCTCTCGGCGGTAATT
>JAEEYY010000273.1 GCA_016288355.1 Synergistes sp. | reverse complement strand
GCCCCGACGGTTTCGGGATAATAATCAGGACAGTCGCCGAAGGGTGCGAGGAGCAGGATATGAAAAACGACGCGGAGGCCCTCGCCGCTCAGTGGGAAACTATTTGCCGCAGCGCAAAACAGAACAGCGCGCCGTGCCTTGTGCATCATGATACAGGTCTGCTTGAACGCGTACTTCGCGATGAACTGACCGAAGAAGTCGACGAGATAGTGATCGACTGCGAAGAAGAAAAGTCAGCCGTTGAGGAGATCGTTAAAAAATTCTTCCCCGACAAGGAGATCGAGGTCAACCTCTTCCGGGGCAGGATGCCGCTCTTTGACGTCTACGGCCTTGAAAACCAGATCGCCGAGCTGCAGAGCAGAAAAGTATGGCTCTCATCCGGCGCTTATCTCGTTATAGACCAGACCGAGGCTCTGACAGTTATAGACGTCAACACCGGCAAGTTCGTAGGTTCCAAGAACCTGAACGACACCGTGATGCAGACCAACATGGAAGCTGCGGTAGAGATCGCGCGCCAGCTGCGTCTGAGAGCGATCGGGGGCATAGTCGTAGTCGACTTCATAGATATGGAAAACGAAGAAGACAACCAGGCGCTTGTCAGGCACCTTCAGGAGCTTTTCAAAAACGACAGGTGCAAGGCCCGCGTCTACGGTGTTACCGGGCTGGGACTCGTTGAGATAACCAGAAAACGCGCGCGCACCGATCTGCGCGCCGCGCTTATGAGAAGCTGTCCCTACTGCGGCGGCCTCGGGGCCATCCCCGGCGAAGATACCGTGGCCATGCAGATCAAGCGCTTTATAAGAAAGGTCGTGCTCTCGTCAAGATCAGAGGCTCTGCTGGTAGAGTGCTGCAGCGGCGTGGCAGAGTATATATACGAAAACTTCCTTGAGGTCTGGGAAGAGGAATTTGAAAGAAGGATATTTATACGCGGATGCCCGGAGATGCAGTGGAGCAAGTACCGTCTTGAATGCCAGGGGCCCCTGCAGCAGGTGGAGCACAGGATAAGCATCCTTCAGAAACGTGAGGGTTGGGCAGTTGTATATAAGTCGCCTTCAGCTTAAAGGCTTTAAAAGCTTCGGAGCTTCGCATGATCTTATACTGTCGTCCGGTTTTACCGCGATAGTCGGGCCGAACGGCAGCGGCAAGAGCAATCTGCTTGACGCTCTCAGATGGTCGCTCGGCGACAGCAGCGCCGCGCGCCTTCGCATCAGCAGGCAGTCCGATCTGCTCTTCCAGGGCTCTGTCAGCAGAGAAAAGGCAAAAGAGGCGGAGGTCACGCTGCATCTGCGCGACGAAGAGCGCGTATGCACGATAAAGCGCCGCGTTACCGCACCGGACGGCGTCACCAGCCTTTTTGTCGATAATTCACGCCGTACTCTTGCGGAGCTTGACGCGATAAAGCGCAGCTGGAAGCTGGAAGGCGCCCGCTTTGCCTTCATAGGGCAGGGGGAAGTCCAGGAAACCCTCAAACAGAGCCCCGTAGAGCGCCGCATGTACTTCGAAGTGCTTTTCGGCATAGACATATACAGAAAAAAACGCATGGACGCCCAGGACAGGCTGGCATCGGTGGAAGAGGAGAGCGAACAGCTCAGGCATCTGATGGGCGAGCTCTTTGCGCGCCGCAATGAAATAGCGCCGGAAGTCGAAAGGGCATCTCAGCTGCGTGCGATACTGGACGGCATGGAAGAGGACAGAAAGATGCTTTACTGGCTGAGGCGCGCCGAATGCGAACGGGTGATCAGATCGCTTTCGGAGGAGCTTGAAAAAGCCTCTTCAACGCATGAGGGCGCTTCTTTCTGGTCATCATTCTGGAAAAAGGCCGAGAGTGCCGCGGCTGCCGAGATAGACCGCGCGTCGCAGGCGCACAGCAGACAGACATGGGAGCTTGAGCAGTGCAGGAACCGCTTTGACAGCCTTATGAAATCCGGCTATGCAGCGGCAGCCGGCCTGCGCAGCGCCATGATGCGCATCACCGAGGGAAAAGAAGAGACCGCCGAGGCAGGGGAACGTTATGAAAAGCTCCTTGCCGAGCAGAAAAGCTCCTCTGAAGAAAATAAAAAAGCACGCGCCGAAGTCGATGAGGCGCAGAAAGCTCTTGACGCTGTAGAAAAGAAATGGCAGGAGTACAACGAACGGCTTGAAGCTACGCGCCGCGAGCGCGAAAAATGGAATGCCGAAAAGGCAAGGCTTGAAGGCGAGCTTCAGAAGAGCCGCGCGAAGCTTTCATATCTCGGCAAAGAGCTTCTTGAGATGCGCAGCAAAAAAGACGCCGCTCCCGACGAGCGCAAAGACATTGACGCGCAGATAAAAAATATATCCGAAGAAAGAGACAGGCTGAACAGCGAGCAGGAAAAAACAGTACAGGAGCATACAAAACTATACACGCTCTGCCAGACTCTGGCGGCCGAGCTGCAGCGCGCAAGGCGCGAAGCGTCGAACCTCAGCTCTAAGCTGAACGACGCGACAGATGCGCTGCAGGCCGGGCTGTATCCGCCCGCTGTGCGCCATCTGCTCTCCGCGGCAAAGCTGAAACGCCTTGACGCCGATCCTCACGCAGTGATCGACGTGATAAACGCGCCGGTCGAGCTTGCCTCTGCGCTTGAAGCATATCTCGGCGGGCGCCAGTTCCAGCTTCTTGTCGAAGACATGGAAGAGGCCGGCCGCTGCATAGACCGCCTGAAACAGAATTCGGCAGGCACCGCGACATTCCTGCCACTTGAGCGCGCAAGGCCGCGCTTCCCGAACAAGGCGTACAAAATGCCGGCAAGCGGGATAGTAGGGTGGGCCACGGATCTTATAACGGTTGAGGATCACTGGCTGCCCGCGATACAGCATATAATGGGCGACCTGCTTATCGTAGATAAATATGATACCGGCAAAGAGCTGGTACGTTCAGGTTTCCGTTCCCCGGTAGTCACGATGGACGGCGACGTCTTCCAGCCCGGCGGCACAGTAAGCGGAGGCCGCAGCCAGAAGAGCGGACGGGCGCTTGAGATGAAGGCTCAGGTAGCAAAGCTTGAGGCAGACGCGGCAAAAGCCAGAAGCTGCGCAGAAGCTCTGTCCAAAAAGTATAAAGAAGCCGAAGGCAGGGAAGCGTCCGCGTCGGAGGCAAAAGAGGAATACACCCGCCGCATACGCGAGCTTAACGGGAAAATAGCCGTGCTTGAAGACCAGAAGGAGCGCATAGCGCGCGAACAAAAGCGCGCCGCCTCGGAGCGCACCCGCGTGCTTGAGAGCATAAAGGCAGAAGGCCGGAACTGGAAGGATCTTACATCCGCGCTTTCCGCGCTTGAAGATAAGCGGGACAGCGCATCTGACGTGGAAGACGACAGAAAGCTGATAGAAGAGCGCGAAAAATGCCGCGCCCGCGCAGCCGTTGCCGCAAGCAGCCTTACCGCCGGCTTCGCAATGGCGGAGCGCATAAGAAACGACGTGCGCGCACAGGAAAAAAAGCTGCAGAGACTCGAAGAAGAGATGGCGGAACTCGACCAGCAGTGCCTTCAGGCCCGTTCTTCCCTTTCGAGGATCGGCAAAAGCTGTCTTGAGATACACGACCGCAGAAAAGAGCTTTTTGCGCAGATGGAGGAGCACGGAGCTCTCTACTCAAGGCTGGAAAAGCTGAAAAAATACACCGCTGCGCGCAGCGTGAAGGCTGAGAGCAGGATGCGCGAGGATACGGAAAAACTTTCCGCGATGCGTTCGAAGATCAGCGAGAACGAACGCGACCTGACAGAGCTCTATAATACCTGGGACGATCAGTTCCCCTATCCCGGAGCGGAAAAACTGCCTGAAAACGTAAGCACGGATGAGCTGCGCCGCAGGATACGCGAAGGCGACAGGAAGATAAAATCATTCGGCGAAGTAAATATGGGCGTGCTCTCCGAAGATGAGAGCCTGAAAGACCGCCTTGCGTTCCTCGGAGAACAGCTGGACGACGTGCGCGCAAGCGCAGCCGAGATCCAGAAGCTGATAACGGACGCCGATATAATGGCGCATAAACAGTTTTCGGAGCAGCTGCGGAAAGTCGACGAAAGATTCTGCTCCCTCTTCAGAGTGCTCTTCGGCGGGGGAGAGGCGCATCTTGTCATGACCGAGGGCGCCACGATATGGAACAGCGGCGTGGAGATAGACGCGCGCCTTCCCGGCAAGCACGCTCAGGTGCTGAACCAGTATTCCGGCGGAGAACGTTCGCTGATATCGATATCGCTGCTCTTTGCGACGATGGAAGTTGCCGGTTCTCCGATAGCGGTGCTTGACGAGGTCGACGCGGCGCTTGACGAGGCCAACCTCCGCCGCTTCAGCGAGCTCACGAAGGAATACGCGAAAAGCCGGCAGATACTTGCAATGACGCACAGGCGCGTCACGATGGAACGTGCGGACGTGCTTTACGGCGTCACACTGCAGGAGCAGGGGCTTTCACAGGTCGTAGGCGTGCGCCTTGAGGACTGGT
>JAEEYY010000032.1 GCA_016288355.1 Synergistes sp. | reverse complement strand
GCCGAGCCCGAAGAGCAAGCCGCAGAGAGCAAAGGTCAGCGGTGAGCCGCTGAACGACACCGCCGCGAGCATAAGGCCCATGAGCGCTGCGGAAGGCGCCGCCAGCTTTGTGCGCGGAATGTGCGATATGAAGCGGAAGCCCGCAGTGCGTATGAAGACCGAGGATACCCCTTCGGCGATCATAAAGCAGGATGCTGCGATCCCCAGTTCTTTGGCAAGCGAAGCGATAGAGATGGTCATGGCGTCGGCGACGGCCATCACTGCAGCTATGGCGAGAAGGAGCAGAACGCTGCGGTTTCTGAACAGATCGGAATATCTGCCCCATTTGCTGCCGCTTTTTGCACTGTATTTGAGATCATTGACGAATATCGACGCAGCTGCGCCAAGCAGCGCAAACAGGACCGGAGTCCATACATAAGCCTCTTTCCATCCGCGTGAAAGGAACCATTCGCATAAGGGGACTGCCGTAGCTATCGGAAACATGGAACCGGTAGTAAAAAGGGCTATGCCGAAACCGCGCGACTTATTATCCTCAAGCAGTATGGACTGCGCAGCCAGCGTAGCTACGATCATAACGCTGACGCCTACGCCGGTCAGCACACGCATCAGCAGGAGCAGCGGCGCGTTGTGGAGCGACATGGCGACCCCTGCGGACGCTGCTGCGCTGAGCAGAGCTCCTGCCGTCATCGTGCGCTTTATATCCAGTTTTTCCATGACCGCGCTCCCTAAAGGTCTGCATAAGAGCGTGGAAAGATAATAAACGCTGAAGAAGAGCCCGACTTCGCGCGGAGTGGCTCCAAACTTTTCATAAAACGGGCCGAACAGAAAATAGGCGTTCGATAAGCAGTTTATGCAGTAATATGCTGTGAACAACAGCAGGATCTGTATATTTTTTCTGTTCATCTTTTCCCCTCTCGGCGCTGTCCGGACAGAATCGTAATCAAAAAGGGCGCTCTCGTGATGAGAGCGCCCTGAATGTGCTGACAGGCGCGGTCTATTCTTCTTCTTTGCGCTCCTGAGCGGCCTGCTCTATGACCTTCTTCGCTATTTCTCCGGGCAGCTCTTCGTAATGGCTGTATTCCATCGAGAAGGAGCCGCGTCCGGACGTCATCGAGCGGAGTATGATCGCGTAGCGGAACATTTCGGAAAGCGGGCACTGCGCCTTTACTATCTGCAGTTTGCCTTCGCTGTCTATACCCATTATGCGTCCGCGTCTGCTGTTGAAATCTCCCATAACGTCGCCGAGGCATTCTTCGGGGACTGTGACTTCGACGTTCATAACAGGTTCCATGATCACCGGGTTGGCCTTTTCCATGCAGTTTTTGAAAGCAAGGGACGCAGCGATCTTAAACGCCATTTCTGAGGAGTCGACTTCATGATAGGAACCGTCATAGATAGCGCATGAGAAGTCCGTCGCCGGATACCCCGCCAGATATCCGCGTGCGGCGGCTTCGCGCAGACCTTTTTCAGCGGCCGGGATGTAGTTCTTCGGAACGGCGCCGCCTACGACTCTGTCTATGAATTCGATACCGGCGTTCTTTTCGAGCGGAGCGAGCTCAAACCATACGTCGCCGTACTGTCCGCGTCCGCCGGACTGCTTCTTGTGTTTGCCCTGGGCGCTGGCTTTCTTCTTGATCGTCTCGCGGTAGGGGACCTTGGGAAGTCTGGTCTCAAGGTCGACCTTGTATCTCTCTTTGATCTTCGAGAGCATGATGTCGAGGTGCATATCGCCCATTCCGGAGAGCACCGCGTCGTTTGTCTCGGGGTTCTTCACGAAGGAGAGCGTGCGGTCCTCTTTCAGCATCTTCGCTATCGCGTTTCCGAGCTTGTCTTCGTCGGCGCGGCTCTTCGGCAGCACCGCTACGCTGTAGACCGGCTTCGGGAACTGTATCGGACGGAACTGGGTCGTCTCGCCCTTCATTCCGAGCGTGTCTCCTGCTATCGTGCTTTCGAGCTTCGGGATGGCGACGATGTCGCCCAGCACGATCTCTTTGCCCTCGGTGCTGTCTTTGCCCTTCATGAAGCGGAAGGAGCTGATGCGCTCTTCCTGCTCCTGGGTGACATTGTAGATGCTCTGGTCGCTTGTAAGCGATCCTGAGAATACCTTTACAAATGAGAGCTTGCCGACGTACGGGTCGACCATGACTTTAAATACAAAGCCGAGGAACGGGCCGTTCTCGTCCGGGGCAACAGTTACTTCCTCTTCGCCCTTGAGCGCGGTGCGGTTCGTCATATCCTTCGGCGACGGCATGTAATCGGCTATAAGGTCCATAAGCTGGACGACGCCGATATTTGCAGAGCCGGAACCCGGGATGATGGGGAATATCTGGCGCGTGCAGACCGCTTTGCGCAGCACACCGAGCAGCTCATCCAGCGACAGCTCTTCGCCGTCGAGGTAACGCATCATAAGCTCGTCGTCGGCTTCCACCGCGCGTTCCACAAGAGCCTCGCGGGCGGCGGTCACCGCGTCGGCCATCTCGGCCGGTGCGTCTGACTCGGTAAAGTCTTTGCTGCCGTCGCCTTTATATGTGTACGCTTTTCCTGTAAGAACGTTCACGACGCCTTTGAAGTTCAGCTGGCTGCCTATCGGCAGATAGAGCGGCATGGCGTTTTTGGAAAGGTTCTCCTGTATATCGGCCACGACGTTGTCAAAATCGGTGTTTTCTCTGTCGAGCTTGCTTATAAAGAAGCATGCCGGGGTCTCATAGTGCTGGGCGAACTCCCAGACGCTGTGTGTCTGGACCTCGACTCCGGCAGTAGCATTCACGAGAACGAGTGCGCCGTCCGCGACTCTCATCGCCGAGCGCTGTTCTCCGACGAAGTCTGCGAAGCCGGGCGTGTCAAGGATATAAAACGTTTTATTTTTATATGGAACGGTCGAGAGCGAGGTGCTGATCGAAATGCCGCGCTTCTGCTCTTCCGTATCGAAGTCGGAAACGGTGTTTTTGTCCTCGATCTTGCCCATGCGTGTGATCAGGCCGGCGTCAAAGAGGATGGCCTCGTTAAGAGTCGTCTTTCCGGCTCCTCCGTGTGAAATGAGTGCTATACTGCGAATGTCCTCGGGTCTGCGTGTTCCCATTACTCTCACTCCTTCTATGCTGTCGGAGCTTAAATGATTCCCGATTAGCTCCCAACTGTTTAATGTTACTTGCAATGCAGGTTTACGTCAAGAAAAACATGAACGTGAGGGGAACGCCGCAGAACGTCACAATAATTCCGGGGCCGGCCCCTGAATACTTACTATACGGCAGGATAAACATTGCTCCCTTAAGACCGCGCGTCAGCAGGGGGACACAGTTATTGACGCAGCCGCAAAAGTGTACAATAATATATCAATGTTAGCTTACGAATAGCATAAATACATCTCAAATATACACGTTTTTTATGCGTATACAGACAATGGATTGGTATGCCTGACACTCCTTTAATTATTGCCGCAAGCGGTTGCACGGCATTTTTATTGTAAGTTGTGCCTCAGTTTTTAAACGGACAAAATAAAAATAAAAATCAATTGTAAAAAAAACAAAGAGATTTTAGTTTTGTTGCCCTCGTCGTTGATTATATGAATAAAAAGTATATAATACTGCTGTAACTTATTACCCGTTTTTTTGATAATGCTTTATGTGCATGATTATGCGCGGATCATTTAGTGGGGGGGAATTATCTGTGAGTGAGGAGAAAGTAATAAACGCTGCTGAGCAGATGGAGGACAGCACTTCAAAGGTCGATCTTGACGAACTGATGCGCAAGTACGACACTGAAGCGCGCTTCAGGGCGCTCACCGGTTGGCAGGGAAAGCTCGTCGCGATCATAGCGATAGCGATGTCCTGCTTCCACTTTTACACCTCAGGCTTCGGACTGCTGCTGGCCCAGAAACAGGGAGCGGTCCATCTTGCTTTCACGCTGGTTCTTGTTTACCTTCTTTATCCGGCGTCGTCAAAGCAATCCAAGACGAAAGGGATCCCTTTCTATGACTTTATCCTTGCCGTTTTAGGGGCGGCAAGCGCGTTGTATCTTGTCGTCTTCTTCAACGACCTTGTCACGAGGGCCGGTCTGCCCACGACAACGGACCTGGTAATGGGTTTCATCCTCATAGTGACGCTGCTTGAAGCGACAAGGCGAATATCGAACCCGATACTTCCATGCATCGCGATCGTGTCCCTGCTTTACTGCTATTTCGGGCGGTCCATGCCGTCCGTTATAGCGCACCGCGGCTTTAACGTGGCTCGAATAGTGAACCATATGTATCTCGGAACAGAAGGCATATTCGGTACGCCGCTCGAAGTGTCGTCGACTTTTGTCTTCATGTTCATACTTTTCGGTTCCGTGCTTGAGAAGACAGGCCTTGGAAAGTTCATAATCGACCTTTCGCTCTCACTGGCCGGCTGGTCGACAGGCGGACCCGCAAAGGTCGCGGTCGTAAGCTCCGGACTTATGGGCACGGTCTCCGGATCTTCGGTCGCAAACGTCTGCACGACAGGTATGTTCACTATACCTCTTATGAAGAGCGTCGGCTATGAGCCTCATTTCGCCGGTGCCGTCGAAGCGGTCGCGTCGACCGGAGGGCAGATAATGCCGCCTGTCATGGGCGCTGCCGCATTCATAATGGCCCAGATACTGGGCGTTCCCTATATCCAGGTGGCAATTGCGGCGGTAGTTCCCGCTCTGCTTTACTACTTCGCGGTCCTGGTGCAGGTACATTTTGAAGCCTGCCGTCTCGGCCTTAAAGGCATCCCCTGGTCGCAGCTTCCGCCTATCTGGCCGCTGCTTCGCTCCAAGGGCTTCCTGCTTATCCCGCTTATCGCGATCATTTACTTCCTGCTTGCCGGTTACACTCCGCTTAAAGCCGCGTTCAACGGCATACTCATCAGCTTCGCTCTTTCCTGGCTGAACAAAGAGACCCGTCTGACGCTGCCGAGGACGCTCGAAGCGTTCCAGAGCGGCGCGCGCGGCGCGATAGGCGTGGCCTGCGCATGCGCCACGGTCGGCATCGTCGTCGGCATGGGCACGCTGACGGGACTCGCGCTGAGGATAGCCGGAGCTATCGTTTCGATGGCAAAGGTCGGTCCCGAAAGCGGTCTGGCGCTGGCGTTCTCCTCCGTCGTCTCGATGCTGCCGGGCATTGAGATGGCTGCTGAGGCCGCTGCGGCTTCGCTGACAAAGATCTTCACGCTCTTCTTCACGATGATCGCAAGCCTTATCCTGGGCATGGGTCTGCCTACCACGGCAAACTTCATAGTAACGAGCACGATGGCTGCTCCGGCGCTCTTCCTGCTGGGCGTTCCGCCGACGGCGGCATATATGTTCGTCTTCTACTTCGGTATTGCGGCCGACTTAACGCCGCCGGTCGCGCTTGCTGCCTATGCCGGCTCCGGAATTGCGGGCTCCGATCCGATGAAGACCGGCGTCACAGCCTTCAAGCTGGCGCTGGCAGGGTTCCTTGTCCCGTACATCTATGTTTACAGCCCGATGCTGCTGTTCATAGACGTGGTGCCGCTTGAGATGGTCCAGGCAATATGCACGGCGCTGATTGGAGTATTCCTTCTTGCGATGTTCACGATCGGCTACTTCAGGGCCCCGATGGCGTTCTGGCTGCGTCTGGTCGCACTGATAGGAGCTCTGTCGCTGATGGTTCCGGGCACGGTCTCGGATATCGTCGGACTGGGCGTGCTGGTCGGTATATTCCTGCTGCAGACTGCAAAGGCGAAGCTCTCGAAAAAAGCCGCAGCATAGCAGGGTCGTTGATATATAGGTTACAGCCGGAACAGACTGTTCCGTATTACAAAAACAGGGAGGATACAGGAATGAAAAAGAGCATTATTACTACTGTTGCGGTACTGTTGGCGGCGCTTCTGATCGCCGTGCCGGCGTCGGCAGCCACATATCTGTCGATAGCCACCGGCGGTACGAGCGGAACCTACTACGCGGTAGGCGGAGCTCTTGCGTCGGCAGTTACAAAGGGCGGCAAGATCCAGTGCACCGCTGAGACAGGAAACGCATCCGTCGCAAACGCGAACCTGATCGCCACCAACGGCATCGAGATCGCGTTCGTGCAGAACGACATCACTTACTGGGCCTACAACGGAGAACTTATGTTCCAGGGCAAGCCGCTCAAGAACATCCGCGCGGTAGCTTCCCTCTATCCCGAGAACGTCCAGGTCGTCGTAGCGAAGGACGCCGGCGTCAAAAAGATCGCTGACCTGAAGGGCAAACGCGTCGGAGTCGGCGCCCCCGGTTCAGGTGTTGAAGGCGACGTCCAGGCAATATTCAAGATCGCCGGTCTCACCTACAAAGATCTGAAGAAGGCCGACTTCCTTGACTTCGCCGCGGTAACCAGCCGCTTCAAGGACAACCAGATCGACGCCGGATTTGTCGTTGCCGGTTTCCCGACAGCTTCCATCATGGACCTTACCACGACGAAAGATGTCGACCTGCTGAACTTCGACGATGAATTCCTCGCAAAACTGCACAAAGCCTATCCGTTCTTTGTTCCCAGCACGATCCCCGGAAAGACATATAAGGGCATCGATAAGGATACAAAGACCCCGGCGGTCATGGCGATCCTTATCACCAACGATTCCGTCCCCGCGGACGAGATCTATGACTTCCTGACGGCTATGTTTGCCAACCTTAAGGATATAGCGGCAGTCCACGCGAAGGGCAAAGAGATCACCCTTAAGGGAGCTCTTGACGGACTCACAGCTCCGCTGCATCCCGGCGCAGAGAAGTTCTACAAGGAGAAGGGCCTTATTAAATAAGGCTGCGATGTAAAAAAAGAGCCGCCTTACGGCGGCTCTTTTTGCTTGATGCAGATGTCATCATTTGCCTCATACGGCAGAAAGCGCCGGTAAAGTGTTTGTTGTCCTGCTCTCTTCGGCAGCCGTTGCCTATATACTGATCTCCGTATCGCTTCTTTTCGTGCTTTTTGAGAATGCGGTCTACGGAAAACCGCAGCGCACCATAAGCTACATAGGCGCCGCTGCCGCTGTGTACCCTGACGGCGGCCTGTCTGTTTGCCGCGCTCTTATTTCCGCTGTTCTGTTTATACTTTCATTTTATTTTATACCTATGGGCTCGCTCCCGTCCTTTGCGCGTCTGCATCATAATATCCTGTTTTTTTATGCGTCTTTTTTCTCCGCGCTGCTGTTTTCTCATTTCAGAAGCAGCGGCTGGTACAGGAATCCTTTTTTCACATTTCTTTCATATGACGGCGTAAAATTTCTGCTTTTGCTTACCTTCGTTTTCCTGCTCTTTGCGCTGTTCGCGTCCGGTTACGGGCTGCCGGGTGAGCTGCTCTCATTTGAGACATATGCCGCGCCTCTGCTGTTCAAAAGCGCGGGTCCCTGCGGCAAAGCCGGTTTTGTGCTCTTTGCGCTGCTTCTTGCGTCATTCGCCCCCTCAGGAGAAAAAAGAGGTTCCGCGCTTCTGCGTATCGCGCATATGTTTGAGGCGCTTGCCTATCCTGCTCTTGTCACGGCTCTTTTCGTCCCTTTAAACATCGGGCTTTTGCTCAAACTTTTCGGGCTGCCGCTTTTTGCAGCGGACCTTCTCTTTTTCTGGGCAAAGGTCTTTTTGATAAAAGAAGCGGTGCAGCCGGTCATGCGATTCATTCTCAGGCCATCGGCCGGCGATCCTTATGCCCGCAGGCACACCGGCAGGACAGTGCTCGTTTTCTGTCTTGCGGCGCTGCTTTTCGCATACGATATATACCGGGTCCTTTAACGGCTCTTTTTATTTCTTTAAAAGCCCCAGCGATTCTTTCACAGCTGAGTTTGCGAAGAGTTCCCGAGATGCTTCCACAGCAACGCGTTTTCCGGGAATCAGCTCAAAAAGAGAGACCTCGCCGAAAGGCGGTATCCTAAGCTTGTTGCGCCCGAATTTGGCGCTGCCGACGCGCAGGAAAAAGCGTTCGGAGGCGGTGCGTCCCCCCTGGAATATCAGCCATTCGGCGCTGCTTATGTATAGCCCGCGCTCGGGCTTTAAGCTCGGCATGCCTGCGTTAGAGGATTTTACGCGCTCCTGCCACGGCCATATGCGTCCGTCTGCGACGGCGTATTCGTCTTCGACCGGCGTAAGCTCGACAGAATGTATATATGAGGTCGTGAATCTGAAGCAGTAGGGAACAGGGGCCTGAAAAAGGACTTTGCCGTCGCTTCCGGCGACAGAAAGT
>JAEEYY010000272.1 GCA_016288355.1 Synergistes sp. | reverse complement strand
GTCGTATCCATAAGGACATCTTCGTCGTATATGGCCGGCTGCTGCGGAAGCAGCGCGCTTATCGCCGAGGCAAGCTCCGCAAGTCCTGCGCCGTTTTTGGCCGACAGCGGCACGACAGCGGCCGGTTTTATGAATTTCCGGTACACATCCGCGGCTTTTTTATAGTCATTGGCAGACGCCGACTTGTCAGTCTTATTGACTGCCAGCACCACAGGGAGAGGCATAGCTTCAAGCATCTTAAGCACTGCCGCGTCTTTTTCGCTTACTGACCTGTCCTGCGCTTCCACTACATAGCAGACGGCGTCGACCGTCATAAGAGACTCTTCAGCCTCTTTCATCATGAATTCGCCAAGCGCGTGCTTCGGTGCGTGGACGCCGGGCGTGTCGACAAATATTATCTGTTCATGCTCGCTCGTATAGATGCAGCGCACCGCGTTGCGCGTCGTCTGCGGTTTGGGCGAAACCGCAGCCACCTTTTCCTTCAGCAGCGCGTTTATTATCGAAGACTTGCCGACGTTGGGACGTCCCAGAAGCGCCGCAAATCCGCAGCGGAAATCTGTCCCGTCGTTCATTGCTCTTTCTCCCCGCCGGACAAGCCTTCAAGAGAAAACGAAAAAGGGAGCAGATCCTTCAGCGTATAGAGCTTTATATCTCCGCTGCCTTCAAGTATCACCTGCATATCAGGATTGAATTCTGCAAGGAACTGTCTGCATGCGCCACAGGGCGGGCAGAAAGTCCCCCCCTCGCCCGACACGGCCACGGCAACAGGTTTTTTAAGGCCCTTTACCACTGCCGCGATCATAGCGCCGCGCTCTGCGCACATCGAAAGACCGTAGCTTGCGTTTTCGACATTGCAGCCGCAGATCGTCTCTCCGTTCTCAAAGAGAATGGCGGCTCCTACATGGAAACCGGAATACGGAGCATACGCCCTGCCGCGGGCTTCAGCTGCCATTGCCAGAAGCTTCTGCGCGCATGTTCTGTCGATCTCAGTCATCTCCGGAATCTTCTTTCTTCATAAAATTCTCAAGAAGCAGCGTCTGTGCTTTCCACATAACATCCCTCTCCTCATCTTCAGCATGATCGAATCCGAGGAGATGAAGGAATCCATGGCAGATCAAAAGCGCGATCTCTTTCTCGGTGCTGCTGCCGCTTTCTTCGGCATTCGCACCTGCTACCTCAGGACATACGATTACATCCCCCAGCATAAGAGACTCCCAGTCTTCAGGGGGGGAAAAACGGCCCTCTTCGTCCTCCCACATCGGGAAAGAAAGGACGTCCGTCGGTCCTTCTGTATCACGGTATTCAAAATTAAGCCCGGCTATCTCGTCTTTTTCGGCAAATACGAGAGATACCTCACAATCCGATACAGCTTCAGGAAGAAGCCTTTCAGCCGTAAGATACGCGGAGAATACCTCAGCAAGCCTCTTCAGCTTTTCTTCAGGGAATACGTCTTCCGTACTTTTTCCCGAAACTGTGCCGCAGCGTATGACCGTATTCATCTACTTATCACTCCCGTCCCTTCCGCCGTCAAGAAGCGCGGTCCCCATGTTCTGCATAGTATCATCGTCAGCCTGCTCGTCCCTTTTCAATTTCGCTTCTTTGATTATATCGTCTATATCCTTGACTTCGCGTGAATGATAGGTCGAGCGGAATACCTCTTTGAATGCGTCAGCTATGACCGACATCTCCTTCATCGTGAAGTCGACGTCGTTCAGCTGCTGAGCCTCAACTTTGCTGAGTATGACCTGTATTATGAAATCCGACAGCTCCCTGTCGTCGGCAAAGGGTCTGTTGCGTCCCTTTACCGCCGCTTCCACCGAATCGGCAAGCATAACTAAGGCCGTTTCGCGTGACTGCGGGCGCGGACCGGGATAGCGGAACTGCTCTTCCTTCACGTTCTCTCCGAGAGCTTTTGCCTTTTCATAGAAATATTTCTGCACGGTGGTACCGTGATGCTCGGCGATAAAACGGCGCAGCGCCTTAGGCAGATTGGTCTGCTGAGCTATCTCAAGCCCCTCTTTGACATGTGATATCAGCAGTGTGCCGGAGAGCGCCGGCGGCAGACTGTCATGTATGTTTTCTCCGGGTCGCTGGTTTTCAACAAAATACTGAGGATTTTTGAGCTTGCCTATGTCATGGTAGTATGCGCCGGCACGGACGATCAGTCCGTTCATGCGCAGTCTGTCGGCAGCGGCTTCCGCAAGTGTCGCCACCATTATCACATGATTGTAGGTTCCCGGCGCTTCCATCTGCAGCCGCTTTATCAGCGGCTGGGAGGGGTGGCTCAGCTCAAGCAGCCGCAGCGGCGAAAGAACGTCGAATATGTTCTCCCACAGCGGAAGAAGCGCTATCACTATCGGCCCCCAGACCGCACTGAAGAATATCGCGGTCAGCAGCAGATTATGGTTGAAATAAAGGCCGAGCCCCCAGTGTATGCATACGGAGGCCGCACTCAGGCACAGCCCGAGGAAGAAAAGATTGCGCCATATCGTTATCCTGTGGTTCGGAGGGTCTATAAAAAGTATCCTTCCGACGCTCGCAGACACTGCCGCAAGTATGCAGCCGAGGCAGACTATGCCGGGGTTCGTGCCATAGGCTATCATAACGCTTATCACTCCGCCGCCCAGTATGACATGGAAGGAGAGTGAGACCGGTATCGTAAGACACAGCCAGCCCGTCAGTCCGAGCACGGCCATCGAGTAGCCTCCCATGCGCGCAAAGACCACTTCCAGCGCCCACACCACTGATATAACGACGGCGATATAGACCCACTCGCGCATCGAAAGCTTTTCACGCAGACCTCCGGCTATCCATATCGGCCAGAAGCTCCATACTATTATCATTCCCAATACAAATATCAGATGTTTCCAGTTGAAAGCAGCGTCAGGATAACCTTGAGACGCAAGCAGCTTCGCAAGGGCGGGGGTTATTACCTGTCCCTTCTGAACGAGGACCGCCCCTGTCCGTATCTCTTTTATTACAGACGGTATCTGCGAAGCGACGTCTTCACGCAGCTTCTGCACCATCTCGCCGTCCGACTGCAGCGACGGATTCAGCACTACGTCGAGCATCTGGAAGGCTATATTGCGCTCCGACTGGGTCAAAGCCGAATCTTTAAGGTATTTCCATATAAGCGAGGTCTGCTGTTCCCTGTCGGCAGACTGGTTCTGCACCTTGCGTCCGATATCCACCGCGGCGTTTACTATCGCTTTTTGCGATTCTTCGCTCTGTTTTCCGAGTATGCGCAGCAGCGGCTTGTTGAAGAGCTGCTGGTATTCCCTGCCTTTTAAAAGCTCAATGCGGCGGGAGACTTCAGAGGCGATCTTTTCGTCCTGCACCATAACATCGATGATGCGGGATGCGGCGCGCTGGCGAAGATCAAGCGTAGCGGCCCTGTCCTCGTAGCGAACGGATGTAAGCGCAAGATATGCCCGCTGTGAAGGCAATCCGATCTGGTAGTTTTCGCGCCTGTCGACAAAATACCAGTTGAGCGTGATCAAAAGCGCGGCAACAGCCAGCAGGATGGCGCGGAAAATTATCAGCTGCCTGTTCCTGCACATAGAGGCGATCTTTTTAAAGAGAGCCCCAAGATCACCTTTCAGACTGTTTTTCTGCTCTGCGCCTGTCATACTCTTCATAGGCCCTCACGATCCTCTGAACTATCTCATGCCTTACGACGTCGCTTTCGCCGAGCCTGATAAAAGCAACGCCGGGGATATCCTTGAGGATATCCTGAACGACTTTAAGCCCCGATTCCTTGTTGCCCGGCAGGTCTACCTGAGTTATATCGCCTGTGACCACAGCTTTTGAACCGAAGCCGAGGCGTGTCAGGAACATTTTCATCTGTTCCGGCGTCGTGTTCTGCGCCTCGTCAAGGATTATGAAGCTGTCGTTAAGGGTCCTCCCGCGCATATACGCAAGCGGAGCAAGCTCAATAACGCCCTTTTCAAAGTAGCGGTCAAAACGTTCCGCCGGCAGCAGGTCGTAGAACGCGTCGTAAAGGGGGCGGAGGTAAGGCGCGATCTTTTCGTTCATATCACCGGGCAGATAGCCGAGCCGTTCGCCTGCTTCAACGACCGGACGTACAAGTATGATGCGGCTTACCTTTGCGGATTTAAGCATCGCCACAGCCTGGGCCGCAGCCAGATAGGTCTTTCCTGTGCCGGCGGGACCGATGCCGAAGATTATATCGCTGCCGCGCATAGCGGCAATATATTCCTTCTGCCCCGCGGTATAGGGACGTATCGCCTTGCCTCTGTTGCTGACGCATACAACATCGTCGTACAGCGAGCGCAGATCTACGTCCTCCCCGCTGCGTATGCTGTGCAGCCCGTAGCGTATCTCGGCGCTGTTCAGCCTGTGCCCCGAAAGAGTAAGATCCGCGAACTGCCTCAGAAGGCCCTCTATTTTTGCCGCAAGCCTGCCGTCTTCGCCTTTTACAGAGAGGGAGCCTCCCCTCGCATAGACTTTTACAGGGAAGTCCCTCTCAACAAGCCTTAATATCTCTTCATGCTCCGCGAGCAGCTTTACCGCCGCTTCATCGGTGCCTCCGGGATTCTCCGGCGTATTTTTCGTTTGCTGCATCAGATAAAAAACAGGCCTACGCCCTTTCTACCGCTTTCACTTCCGGGACTGCGGTGATCACAGCCTGCTCGACAGTCATGCGAAGCGTCTCAAGAGCGAAGGGGCAGCTGCCGCAGGAGCCTTCCATAGCGACATACGCCGTAGCCGTCGGTTCGTCATATTTTACGAATGTGCAGAAACCGCCGTGTGTCGCAAGCATCGGCGAGACCTGGTTTTCAAGTACGTCTTTGATCTTTTCTTCTGTTGTCATAATATGACCCTCCAGTTTTATTTATTATTTTCTGATTTTGCCATGTTCCAGAATTCGTCGAGCTCGCCCAGCGTGAAGTCTTTCCAGTCGCGCCCGGACTTTTCGACGGCCTTCTCGACTGCACGGAAGCGCCTGTCAAATTTTTCACAGGCCGCGTGCAGATTGATCTCAGGGTCTATGCCCATATGCCGCGACAGGTTGACCGAAGCAAAAACAAGATCGCCGAGTTCTTCTGCTATATCTTCTTTTTTCCCCTCTGCCACAGCTTTTTTCAGCTCGCCGAGCTCCTCCTCGACTTTTGCCAGCACAGGGGACGGGTCTCCCTTAGGCCAGTCGAATCCCGGCTTGGCGGCGCGCTCCTGTATGCGGTAGGCGCGCAGAAGCGCGGGCATGCCGCGCGGGATACCCGCCATATATGAGGCATCTTCCTCCCTGCCTTTGCGCTCGGCCGTTTTTATCTTTTCCCAGTTCTTGAGCACATCCTCCGAGCTGCTGACGTTCACTTCGCCAAATACATGCGGGTGCCGTCTTATCAGCTTGTCGGCAAGATGTTCCATAACGTCGTCGATCGTAAAAGCGCCCTTCTCCTCGGCCATGCAGGAAACAAATATGACCTGGAGCATCAGGTCTCCGCACTCTTCGCAGATGTTCGCGTTATTTTCCGTTTCTATAGCCTGTATCAGTTCATAGGCTTCCTCGATTATATAGCGGCGAAGAGAGAAGAAGTCCTGCTCTCTGTCCCACGGACAGCCGTCAGGAGCACGCAGGCGCTTCATTATCTCCACCAGCTTCAAAAATCTCTCAGCTCTTTTATCTTCGATAGTCATTGCTTCAGCTCCCGCATGGAAATATGACATCAGACCGATGCAGCTAAACTTTATGCTGTTGCAGCCTAATTACATATATTACCGCAATCCTTTTGCTTTTATACATTCCTGACTGTTTAACATAGCGGCTCTAAATCGTATTTGTGCCGCATCGCTTTTTAGTTCATTTATTTTTTGGCGCTGTCAGTAAACAACTGCAGATTGCCGCTTTTGATTTGATCCTTGGTCTGATTGATATAATTAACAACAAAGCCATATAATACATCCTGCATCGTTATTTTTTGTACCGCACAAGCCACGAAAAAATCCTGCGCTATTTTGTCTGAAACTCTAAAACATAGCTGTTTTGTAGACATAAGAACGCCTCCAATTATTATGTAAAGTTATAAATACCGTCCAACAACCAGAATAAGCTATTTTTATATTAAATCATCATATTAACAAAACAACTATCTGCGACTTCCATGGAAATTATATTAATGAAGCATCGGGAAGTCAACACACGGCGCGAAAAAGAAGTTCGGGAAGCATAACAACATAAGAATAAAAAGTCTCACATGGCTGCAGCTTCGGCAAGCCTGAAAAATATCCGGCTAAAAAGGCAGAGAGCGAGCAGATGAATTAATTACAACAGAGTTTATCTGACAGCTGCCCATTTTGTTCGATTATTATATTCGCCGCCTCTTTCATTCCGGAAAAGCCCCCGGGACCTATAAAGCCGTCTGCCCGCCTGCGCCAGCGGGGCGGAAATATAAGCTTCTCCCACGGTTCGTCCGGTCTTCCCTGCAGCACCAGCTCATAGCGGCTGCATATCAGTCCGGTAATGCCAAGCCTGCCCGAAGCGCCGCGGATGACCGCAAGATCGAAGAGAAAATCAAGCTCCTTCGGGATAGTCCCGAAGCGGTCGCGCGTCTCGGTACGCAGTTCTTCCGCCTCCTCCGCGGATCCTGCCTTTATCATCCGCCTGTAAAGAGTGACGCGCAGATTCTCCTGCGGCAGATAATCTCCGGGGATAGACACCGGGAAGGAAACTTCCGCCGACATTCTCTCGTGATATTCTCCCTTTATCCTGGCTATCTCGTCGGCAAGCATGTCGCAGTATTTCTGATAGCCTATCCTGCCCGCGTTGCCGTGCTGCGAGACCCCGATAAGATCGCCGCCCCCCCTGATCTGCAGGTCGCGTCTTGCCAGCTGGTAGCCTGCGCCGAGTTCATCAAGGTCCGCTATAGCCTCAAGCCTTTCGCTTGCTTCGACCGATATCCGCGCGTCCGGAGGATAAAAGAGAAAAGCGTATGCCTGTTCCTCGCGCCGCCCCACACGCCCTCTCAGCTGGTACATCTGAGCAAGCCCGAGCTCATGCGCGTCGTCTACGACAAGTGTATTTGCTGCCGGTATGTCAAGCCCGCTCTCGACGATAGTCGTGCAGACCAGTATATCGATCTTTCCGGATGAGAAATCGGCCATAGTCTTTTCAAGCGACACCTCTGTCATCCTGCTGTGCGCCGCCGCGATCGCGAGTTTCGGGAAAAGACGTTTAAGCATGACGACCCGTTCCTGCAGATCGTTTATGCGGTTATGAACGTAAAATACCTGTCCGCCCCTGTTCTTTTCGCGCAGCACCGCGTTTTTCAGAAGATCTTCAGAGAAGGGGCGCACGACTGTTATTACCGGCAGCCGCCGCTGCGGCGGCGTCTCCAGGATGGAAATATCGCGCAGCCCGCTGAGCGACAGTGAGAGGGAGCGCGGTATCGGGGTAGCCGAAAGCATAAGAACGTCAACGCCCGGGGTCAGCTTTTTCAGATGTTCCTTGTGCATCACGCCGAAACGGTGCTCTTCATCGACTATCACAAGTCCCAGGTCTTTAAACCTGACGTCTTCGGCAAGCAGACGGTGAGTACCGATCAGTATATCCACTTTGCCTTCACAGAGATCCTGAAGTATCTTTTTCTGTTTTGCCACAGGGATGAAACGGGACAGTACCTCGACGCGCACAGCCGTATTCGCGAAGCGGGCCGTAAAAGTCTCAAAATGCTGCTGGGCAAGAAGTGTGGTGGGAGTCATAACTGCTGTCTGCTTGCCGGCAAAGGCCGCGACACCGGCGGCACGTATCGCTATCTCGGTCTTTCCGAAACCAACGTCGCCCACGATAAGGCGGTCCATCGGCGTGCTGCGCGCCATATCGCGCATCACGTCATCGATCGCCTGAAGCTGGTCCTTTGTTTCTTTATATATGAATGTGTCTTCAAGCTCGCGCAACATCGCGCTGTTCTCAGGAAAGGCAAATCCGCTGCTGAGCTCGCGTTCCGCATATATTTTTACAAGAGAGGCCGCCGCTCGTTCCGCCGCTTCGCGCGCTTTTTCCGCAGACCTCTTCCAGTGGGAGGCTTTTAAGTTGTCGGGGACAGGCTCATGTCCCGGCGGCGGCGACCACGGCGAGATCTTGTAGAAGTGCATGACAGGGACCAGCAGGCGCCTTTCCTCGGCAAACTGCAGCACAAGGTATTCCTGCTCTCCGTCGGAGAGCCTGACACGCTGCGATCCCATATACATCGCAATGCCGTAATCCTCATGCACCACCCACTGCCCGCGTATGAGGCTGCTGCCCCAGTCTGAGGGGGCCCTGTTTTCCGCGGTGCGCCGGACAACGCTTATCCCCGCGAGCTCAAGGTCTGTCAGCACCGCGGTCTTTGACGCGTAGTCGATAAAGCCTTCGCTCAGCATCCCGCGGCTGGACAAAAAAGAGCTGCTTCGCGCCCATTCGAGGCTGCGCGCCGATTCCGACACGACCTTTATCTCGTATCCGTCATCCAGCAGCGAGGCGCAAAAGTGTTCGACATCTTTAAGCCTGCCGCGAAAGTTCGGGAAAAGTGCAACGGACATCCGGGCGGCACAGTTGTTCACATCCGGAAGTATCCTGAGTCTTTTAAAATGAGAAAACATCGAAAGGATATCGTTCCAGGAAAGCCACATGGCGTCCTCAGGGTCAGCGGAGGCTATGCTTCTGCTCAGCCAGAGGGTATTCTCTGCCGTTGTATCAAGAGAAGAGGGGTCAAAGAGAAGGACCCTCATATTTTCATGAAAAAATTTTTCAAGACGGCTTTCACTTTTGGAAACAAGGCTTTGTATCGAACATTTTCTGATCTGGCGAAGGCTTTTCTGCGTTTCCGGCAGGAAGGACCTTATGTTTTCCACATCGTCGTCAAAAAATTCCACCCTAAGCGGGTAATCATCCGAAGGGCTGAAGATATCGACTATGCTGCCGCGCACGGCATACTGTCCAGGTGTCCACACCAGATCGCAGCGTTCATAGCCCTTCTGTGAGAGCCAGTCGGAAAGCCGGTCACGGCCGATCTCCCGGCCGCATTCAAGCTCAAGGAAATCCGCACCTGTGGAAAAGGGGGCCATAAGCGCAGCCGGGGTCGCAGCGACAACACCGCCGCGGTATTTAAAATGTTCAAGCACGGCCCCCCTGGCAAAGCGCTGTGCTTCGTTTCTCGAAAGATCATCAGAAAGGGATATTTCCGGCAGTATCCTGACATCTTCCAGGACTCCGAGCTCTGCGGCGTCTGCCGCAAAGTCCCGTGCCTGACGGGCGTCAGGCAGCACGGCAAGCAGAGGGT
>JAEEYY010000271.1 GCA_016288355.1 Synergistes sp. | reverse complement strand
CGAAAGCAAGCAGCAGCGCAGATAAAATACCAAAATAACCAGCAGTCTTTTGCTTCAAATGAAGCCCTCCTCCCTATTATATGCAACATAGTTTCAATTAAATAAGTATGATGCATAGGAGGGACTCTGTCTATTTTTGGCTGATTAAAGTCCGTTGTTTGTGTTTTAGTTCATATAATCAAATTATTATATGTATTTTTTGAAATCAATAATTTCCTGAAAAAAACTTTTCCGGCTTATATTTCGAATGTCAGCTGCGGCAGAGCCGCAGGACTTTCGCCACTTCGGCGTATTCTTCCGGAAGCCCTATCGATATGCGTATCGCAGGACGCCCCGCACATTTAAGGTAGCGGGCGGCAATTGCTTTTTCTTTGAACGCGGCTTTCAGCGCGTCTGTTTTTTCTCCCGGCAGCAACAGTATGAAGTTCGAGCGCGACGGCAGGAAGGGTATCCCGCATTCCTCAATTACACGGCTTAACTTTTCGCGTTCTTTTACCGTGGTCTCAAAGACGTTTTTAATGAATTCCGTTTCATCAAGCGCAGCAAGCGCTCCGGCTTCCGCGATCGAAGTAACGCAATACGGCTCGCGCACACGGTAGAGGCAGTCCAGAAGGTCGGGGTGCGCGGCTCCCCAGCCGACCCTGAGACCGGCAAGGGCAAACATTTTGGAAAATGTGCGGCATATGATCAGATTCGGGAAATCACGCAGCAGACTGAAGGATCTTTTGCCGTCGGTGCCGGAGAACTCGGTATAGGCTTCATCAAGCACGACTATCACGCGGCGCGGTATCGCATCGAGCATTGCGCGGATCTCATCTTCAGCGGCAAGGCATCCGGTGGGGTTGTTGGGATTGCAGAAGAAGAGCATTTTTGTGGCTGACGTCACTCTCTCTGCGAACTTCAGCGGCTCCTGCCTGAAGGAGGGCGAAAGGGGAACTTTTACCGTCTTTGCGCCCGAGATCTCCGCGTCTGACGCATACACGCCGAACGTGCATTCGCCGCAGACGACTTCATCCTGCGCGTCAAGGAATGCGCGCGAAAGCATCGTGAAGAGTCCGTCGAGGCCGTTTGACGTGATTATCTGCTCCGGTTCCAGGCCGAAGCGCGAGGCGAGCTTTTCGCGCAGCATGCTGTTTCTGCTGTCCGGATAGCGGTTGCCGCGCTTAAGTGCCGCCGTCATCGCGCTAAGCACGCCTTTCGGCACCCCCGCGTTGTTCTCGTTTGCCGAAAGCAGTATCTTTGCGCCAGGCAGCGGCGCCGCATCGTAAGGCTCTATGTTTCTTACCGGCGGTCGCATCAGCTCCGCGAAAAAAGCTTTCATATCCTGCATCTTCTATGCCCCCAGTTTGCTTCAGTCAGCCGAAAGCGCGTCGGCGACAGCTTCTTCTGTCGTATCGTATCTGAATTCGGCCTCAGGCAGCAGATCTCCTATTGCGGCAAACCTTCCTTTGCCGAACGCGGCCGCCGCCTGCAAGTCGCTTGCGGTATCCCCGAAAAAGACCGGAGAAGAGGCTCCCAGCCTGCGGCAGAGTATCTCAAGCCCCTCCGGCGACGGCTTTGCGACGCCGCTGTCGGCAAGGACGGCGAACTCATCGGGAAAGTCCTCCCAGCCGAGGCTTTCCTTTGCAAGCTCCCATTCCATCGTATCTCTTCCGGAATATATCCCGACAGGAGCTCCAAGCTTGCTCCAGTGCTTTTTCAGCATCGGCGTCTCAAGCAGATGCAGACCGTTTCCTTTTGTTCCGTAGAGTTCAACGCACAGAGCGCGCATCTCCCGGCGGGGCACCATGCAGCCGTATTTCGACGCCACCCACGCAGGAACGGAATCTCTGAAGTCCGCGATCTCGGAGAGAAGCTTATCTCCGCAGGGGAGCGCGCGCGACAGCAGATTCTCCCCGCTTGAGGCCGCGATGGAAAGCAGCGCCCAGGCTATATCGTAGTCGTCGTTGAACGCGCCGTGTCTTTTCAGTATGCGCTCGATCTCTGCGTCATATCCTCTGCGGTCAGCAGTACCGGCGCAGTATTTTTCCCAGCCGCTCATCACCGAACGGCTTATCACCTCGGGAAAAGAGCGGCTCACGTCGAGCAGCACCCCGTCTACATCGAATATCAGCGCGTCGGCCATAAAGCCATCTTTCATATCTGTCTCTCCTGTCTGTGCGGAGCACTGTTTTTAACGCTCCCGGCAGCTGTGTGCGTGTTGTTGCAAAAAACGCATCAGAATGCTATTATATGGCCCATATAAAAAAATATCAAGATATCAATTTATCTGAATAAAGCGATATCACGACAGAGAGAAGGATGAGTTTTATGATCAGAGATCCGAGGGGCTGCAGCAATATCGGCGGAGCGCCTGCGGCAAATATGGAGAGGTGCCGAAGCTCGCTGATGCATCTATTTTCCCTTTACGGATATCATCCGTTCAGCCCCGCGGAGTTTCAGCTGATAGAAGACGTCTGGGACAAGATCTCTCCGGCCCGCGCACGCAGGCTCATCCCTGTGATGTCTCCGCTGGGCGAACCATGCGTGCTGCGCGGAGACCTGACCCTGTCGGCGCTGTCGTACCTTGCCGTGCATCATACGCAGAACGACTGGCCGCTGCGCCTTTCTTACGCGGACAGAGTTTTTTCGGCCCCCGCTCCGCCAAAGGGGAATCTGGAGGAAAGTCAGGTCGGCGTTGAGCTGATAGGCTGCAAAGAGGAAGGCGCAGATACCGAAGCGGCTGTTCTGCTCTTAAGGGCGCTCGATCTGCTCGGCATTGAAAACTCGACCGTGGTCTTAGGGGACGTTTCGTTTCTTTCCTGCCTCTTTGCTGATCTTCCGGCGGATCTTTCGTCGCAGCTTGCCGACGCCCTTATCGAAAGGTGCTATACAAGATACAGCGCGCTGCTTGACGGCGCTTCCATAGCGGAAGAGCGCCGCGCGCTGCTGAAGCGTCTTCCGATGCTGAAGGGGGGAGCTCCGGTAATTGACGAGGCCGTGTCTCTGCTTGATGTCCCGGAGGTGCTTATGCCGCTGCGCAGGCTCTGCGCGGAGATCTCAGCTCTCGGCTACGGGGAAAGGGTGCTTATCGATCTTTCGTTCGTGCGCGACTTAGGCTACTACAGCGGCGTCATTTACAATGCGTATTCCGGCGACGGCACGCTTCTGGGCGGCGGGGGACGCTATGACGGACTTCTTGCGGGAGAGGGAATCGTAGGCAGAGCAGTAGGTTTCGGGCTGAATCTCAAGGAGCTGGCCTCACAGTGCCCCCCGCCGCGGCAGGTCCCCCTGGTCACGCTGTGGTGCGGCGGATGCCGCTCCTCGGAGGCGCTGCGTTATGCCGACGCCCTTTCAAGAAAAAACGTTCAGTTTGAACTTTCGTGGTGCGCAGATAAGGATGAGTCGCGTGAAAGCGCGCGCAGGCGCGGGTCGCTCTGGTGGGCGGACCTTGCCTCCAAAAGCGCGTTCATGTTCGCAGGCGGGCGTGCCGCGACATTAAAAGAATTTGAAGAGGAGGCGCTCTCATGCTGACCTTTGCTCTTCCGACAGGCCGTTCTTTCGGCGAATGCGTTCAGATACTTGAGAGGTCGGGACTTCCGGTCTCCGGTCTGAAGGATGCCGGACGCAGCCTTGTGGTCGAAGAGGGGGCGTTCCGCTATATCCTTTCGAAACCCTCCGACGTGCCGGCCATGGTCTATTACGGCGCAGCCGACGTTGCGATCGTCGGAAATGACGTTATAGAAGAAGCCGGCATAGCTCTTGCCGAGCTGCTTGATACGGGCCTTGGGCGTTGCCGCATGGCCGTCGCCGGCCCACCGGAGATAGCGGAGAAGTTCCGAGGGGAGGCTTCGCGCATGATGGGGCTCAAGGTCGCTACGAAATATACGCGCCTTGCGGACAAGACCTTTGCCTGCTGGGGGGTGCAGGTAAAGCTGCTGAAGCTGAACGGTTCTGTGGAGCTCGCGCCGGCGCTCGGCCTTGCCGACTGCATATT
>JAEEYY010000270.1 GCA_016288355.1 Synergistes sp. | reverse complement strand
AGCCAGGCCTGCCAGCTGAAGCAGATAAAAACCGCGAAGCCAGACAACAGAAGAGGAGAGCCTGTTGCCGGTACCGGCAATAAGGCATGCCCCGGCAAGCACTCCTATGCCCCCCATAGATACGCAGTTCCGCGCAATATCCTTGGATAGCGAGCAGACGTCGCTTATCCAGCTTACGCCCCATAGCCCGACAAGGTTCATCTGCAGTATCATCATGACGGACCAGATCGCGACCAGCACCAGCAGTTTTCTGCTGCCATATATGATGCGAAAGCCCTCAAGCACTCCGCCCTTGTCTTTTTCCTTATCCTCCGGAGCCCTCTCAAACGGAAGACAGCGGTTCATCACAATAAGCAGAAAAGCTATTGCCAGTACAAAGACCACAAGGGCGTAATGCACCGCTTTATAGCCGAAAATATCGACAGCGTATCCCAGCGGAGTCACGGCGACGACACCGCCGAGATGACCGAACATTATTGTAAAGCCCATAAATTTCGAGAACAGATGTGACGGCAGAGCCCTTGCCTGAAAAACCATAATGCCGCAGAAAGCGGGGCCTGCGCCTATCCCGAGAAGAAAACGGGCAACACAGAGCATAAATACATTTTTCGCAAGCGCAAAAAGCAGCAGCCCGCAGGCAAAAAGTGCAAGGCCGGCGATCTCCATGCGGATAGGGCCTTTGTTGTCGCACATCCTCCCGCAGAATGGCTGGGTAACAGTGTAACCATAGAAATACATTCCCGATATAAGCCCCACCGCAGCAGACGCAAAGCCCATCGTCTGCGAGATGCCCGGCAGGAGCACGCCGGCGGAGGTCCTTATAAGACATGTCATGAAATATGCAATGACAAGCAAAGCATAGGAAAAGTAAACAGGAGCGTAATTATTCTTTTTCATATGTTTATTCTCTCCGGCGGATAAAAACGGGACCGTCAATGAATATCTTTATTATGACAGCCCCGTTTCCGAACCAAACAAGCGTTATACGAGATATACGGGCGGTCACACTGCCAAGAACATGTATCAGACAGAGCTTCCTGCCGTGTGTACCGTTCCGTTCTTTATCTTAGTATCCTAAATCCTTCTTTGTCTTGATAACGGCGTCAAGAGTCCTCTTGTTTTCCGGTGAGATATCGCTGAAAGCTTTATATACCGGCTGAGAAGCCTTCTCGAATTCCGCTGTTTCCTGCGGAGTGAGGCGGTAGACCGTCATGCCGTTGTTTCCGAGGTACTTTATTATATTCTCGTCTTCTTCGGCCACAAATTTGCGTTGCTGCGCGATATTTTCCTTCGCGGCCTTCAGGATGATCTCCCTGTCCTTATCAGAAAGCTTATCGAACCACTTTTTGTTGGCGCACATCAGTCCCATGAAGAGGCCGTGCTTGGAAACTGTAAGATAGGGCTGTACTTCGTTGAACTTCTGTGCCTTTATGACGGAGAGCCCGTTTTCACCTCCGTCAACGACTCTCTGCTGCAGAGCGACATAAAGTTCGCTGAATTCGACGGGAGTCGGGTTAGCGTTCCACGCTTTGTATGTAAGCTCAAGAGTCTTTGAAGGCATTATCCTGATCTTCATGCCGGCAATATCCTTCAGGGACTTTATCTGTTTGGTACCGGTATGCAGGCTCTTGTAACCGTACGGAGCAATTCCCAAAAGGACAAAATTCTGTTTCGCAAGCTTGTCGGAAAGGATCTTCGTCAGCTCTCCGTCAATGACTTTCCATGCCTTATCGTAATCTGTCGGGAAGAGGAACGGCAAATCCAGGACTCCGACCTCGGGAACAAACTTCGACGCTGCCGAAGCTGCGACATAGATAGTCTCTATAGCTCCGCTCTGACATGCTTCATAATGCTCTCTCATTCCACCGAGCTGGCTTCCGGGGAATATCTGGAGCTCCATCTCGCCGTTGGAGTAATTTTTGATATTCTCCCTCATCGTTGCAGCCGCTATACCGCCGGCATCGTCCATGTTGACGGTCATCGCATGCTTAACCTTTTTAGCCGCAGCTTCGGAAATGCCGGCTGCCGCCATCACACATACCATTACCAACACTGCTAGACCCAATGCCTTTTTCATTACTGTTTCCTCCCTTAAATTTTTTATATCAGCTTATGCCAGCTTTAAGAAAGCAGTGAAACAAAAACCATAGATATCGCCGGTATATATGTGATAATTACCAGCGCGATCAGACTGATAGCTATAAAAGGCAGCACAGAACGGTAAATCTCTCCCAGCGAAAGGCCTGTGACTGAACGCGCCACAAAGAGATTCAGTCCGAACGGCGGAGAGAACATACCAATGGAAAGGTTTGTGACGAGGACAGCCCCGAGATGAACGGGATCCACTCCCAGCTTTACCATCGGAAGGAAGATAAGAGGGGCAAGAATCATTATCGCGGCACCGCTGTCAATAAACATACCAGCTATCAGGAACATAATATTTACTATGAAGAGCATAGTGTATTTCGACGTTATCGTCGTCGTCAAATATTCGGCGAGTATCTGCGGGAAGAAAGATACCGTAAGGACCCAGCCGAACAGGCCTGCAGCTCCGAGCAGCATCATAAGCTGTCCTATAGTGACAGCGGACGTCCGAAGCGCCATAAGCAGCTTTGAAAGAGGCAGCTCTTTGTATATGAAAACGCAGACAAAAAGTGCATACACCACCGAAAATCCTGCCGCTTCCGTCGGGGTAAATACGCCCGCAGATATCCCGCCGACGATGATCACAGGTACTCCGAGCGACCATGAAGCCTCTTTGGTGGCTTTGAGCAGTTCTGTCTTCGTCACTCTTGGCCCTACGATCACGTGATGGTTTAAAGCATAGTAGTAGCTGTAAAGCATTATCAGACCGCCGAATACAAGCCCGGCCCCCATGCCCGCGGCAAAGAGCGCCGCTATGGAAACACCGGTAGTCGCCCCGTAAATAATAAACGTGATGCTCGGCGGTATTAGAATAGCTACCGCTCCCGACGACGTGATCAGCCCTGCTGCGAATCTTTTTGAATAGCCGGCAGTCTTTTCATCAGTAAGCCTGGGATACATCATCGAGCCTATTGCAACGACGGTAGCGGGGCTTGATCCCGAAAGGGCCCCGAAAAACATGCTTGCTCCCTGCGTAACGATAGCAAGGCTTCCGCGGAAGCTTCCCATCGCAACGTTGACAAAATTGACTATCTTCTGCGACATTCCTCCTACCGTCATAATATCGGCGGCAATGACATAAAACGGCAGCGACATTAGCGCAAATTTGTCCATGCCTCCGAAAATTCGCTGCATGACGGCTGAAAGACTGTAGTTGCCGAACATAAACATCGTGATAAGCGAAGATGCGGTCAGTGCCACATATATGGGAGCTGTGAGAAAAAGGAAGAGAAACAGTGTCACAAAAAGCACTATCGCCATTTCCATATTATTTCCCTCCCTTTATGGCTTCATAAAAAGCACGGACAGAACTCAGAGCACAGACAAAAACCCCTACCGAGACCATCAGGTACGGAATATACATCGGATAGTCGGCTGAAGGTGTTATCTGTCCGCTCTCCATCGTCTCTGTCACAAGCAGATAGGAGAAATAGAGCAGCAGCCACTGCACCACTACTTCCGCCAGCGTGCCGATACAGTGCACCAGTTTCCTGAGCCTGCCGGTCGTGATCTGCAGCAGAACATCTATCTTCATACATTCGTTTTTCCCTATAGCGATGCTCAGACCGAAGAAAGTGGCAAAAACGACGGAATAACGTATCGCTTCCTCACACCATGGCTCGCCGTAATTGAACACGTACCTCGCCGTGACGTTGAATGTGACAAGAATTATAGCCACAGCAAGGAAAAAGATACTTACAGTGCTTGCACTTTTCTCTAATCGACGCAAAATGTACCTCCGGGATAAAACCGCTGCCGCATCCTGCCCCTGGATCAAAACCGGCACGCAGGGCCAAGGTGTCACTAACTGAAATAACTCGTCCGTCTGCAGTATATCTTATCTGGGTGCGCCGAGTTTGTT
>JAEEYY010000031.1 GCA_016288355.1 Synergistes sp. | reverse complement strand
CTTCATTGCCATAGGCGGCGCAGGCAGCATGATCCTCGAATGGAGCTTCGTCAGCATGGGGCTGCGCGGCGCAGGCACGTTTCTGCCTCTGGCGGCCGCTGTGCTCAGGCCGCAGGCGCTGCCACCGGGATGGGCGCTTGCCTCAAGCGCGGGCGGCCTTGCCGCGATGCTGCTGTGGGCCGTTATGCGTCTTCCCGGCGACCCGCTTTTTGCGGGACTTGCCGTATCGGCCCTCTGTGTATGCGCCGGGATGTTCTGCGCCGATAAGGGCAGGCATACGCTTAGAGGATAACGTAATACACAGCTGTGCTCACAGCAGGACGTCCTGCATAAGAACAGACGCAGAACTTACATTCCCGGACATTTTTGCTGAAGCAAGGGGATAAATGAGTGGCGTGCCTGTGGGGATTCGAACCCCAGACCTTCGCCTCCGGAGGGCGGCACTCTGTCCAGCTGAGCTACAGGCACGCGCGAACTGTGCTAAAGTATATCATAGAGGAGGGACATCGGCCACAATGGATGACATTTTATGCATGCAGGAAGCTCTGACGGAAGCACGGCTTGCGCTTGAAAGCGGCGATATACCGGTAGGCGCTGTGCTCGTCCGGAAAGATGCGATAATAGGGCGCGGGCACAATACCCGCTCGCTGGACAACTCTCCTCTCGGACACGCTGAGATCAATGCGCTTGCCGATGCCGCCGAAAAGACTTCCTCATGGCGCTTTGACGGCTGCTGCCTCTACGTCACGCTGGAGCCGTGCGTCATGTGCGCCGGGGCACTCGTACAGTGCAGGGTAGACAGGATAGTCTTCGGCGCCAAAGACCCAAAAGGCGGAGGCTGCAAATCCCTTTACGAGATACCCCAGGACCCGAGGCTCAGCCACAGATGCTGCGTCACGGGAGGCGTTCTCGCGCATGAATGCGCCGAAATACTGCGAAAATTCTTTGAAGCAAAAAGAAAAGGAACGGATTGAGCCCGTTCCTTTAATATCAACGAATATGCCGCCGCTGCAGGCAAAAAGCCCGCGCTTGTCACTCAGTAAAGCTCTCTGTATATTTTCAGCACGCGGTCTTTGTCAAGCGGCACAAAGCTGTTTGCCATAAGACGCTGCTGACACTCTATTACAGAATCGGCGAACTCCTCAAGCTCGTCTTCCCTAACGCCGTATTCGCGAAGCGATCTCTTCGGCAGGATCCTGCCCAGAAGCGTATCGAGCCCGTCCCATGCCTCGGAAGGCTCAGCGCCGAGCAAAGACGCTATGAAACCCATCATTACCGCCATCTCTCCGTCTTTTTTTATCTCGATGTAATTTTTCATGACGCCGGTAAAGACGGCGTAATTGCTCTCGCCGTGCGGCACATGATACTTTCCGCCGAGCGGGTAGGAGAGGGCGTGCACTGCGGCGCATCCGGCAGTACCGAAGGCGATGCCGGCGTAGTTTGCCGCGGCAAGAAATGACGCCAGCATCTCGATGCGCGCTTCCCGCCCCTTTGCCGCTATAACGGAATAGTTTGATATGATCATCTCAATGGCCCTGTAAGAGAGCAGTTTCGAAAACGGCGTAGCCTTTGGCGAAAGAGCCGATTCCACGGCATGAATGAGCGCGTCTGCCGAGCTTGCCGCAAACGACTCGTACGGCAGTCCCTCGAGCAGTTCGGGGATCAGCGCTGCCGCGTCGGCAAAGAGCGCGTCCGATACCAGCCCCATTTTTGTACCGACTCTGGTGCGGTTGATTATCGAGATATTCGTAACTTCGCTGCCCGTGCCGCAGGTAGCCGGCAGGATGACGAAGCCTTTTGATCGCCTGATCTCCGACGGCGCCGCGTACAGCTCATCGGTATGCTTTCCTCCTGCCGCCGCGACCACTTTCGCGATATCTATAACGCTTCCGCCGCCTGCGGCTATAAGACGCCTGAAGCCGGCTTTTTCCGCAGCGTCGATCATCGCGTCGGTCATCGTATCGGTGGGCTCGCCAAGGCCGAAATCTTCGATAAAGAGCGCTTTTAACGGCAGCGAGAGCGGCAGAAAGTATTTTTCATAGAGAGGGCGTATCGTAAGGATAAGGTCGTCCGCCCCCAAAGCGAAAGTTTCAGCGAATTCGCGGCATGTTCTGAAGCTGTGAAGCTCTGTTTTCAGTATCAGTTCTTTCATAAAACTATTCCCCCTGTTTTAGCTATTATACCCGCTGCGCGGCGTGCTGGACGCACGAAAACCAAATCGAAGCTTATTATTTGCCGAAATATTCTCCTTGCATTTAGGCGGCAAAAATATTAAACTTTTCTTACTTTAAGCTACGTCGCTACACGGAAGGGACGTGAGACGAAAATTGAAAAAAAACACTGGTGTCTGGTGTGTCAGACATGGAGCGAAACTCCGAAACTTCAGCAGTTTATCCTCCCTCAGAACAGCTTCACTACTTACCTCTGCCGCTTTATGCGCGGCCAGTTGTCCCTGCAGTGAACACCTTCGGATATGACATCTTTCTCTTCTTTCAACAAAGATAATACGTCAGGGGGAACGTGTCATGAACACTGTAAACAAGCCGCTCATCATAATAGAAGATCTCTGCAAAAGCTATGAAGACGCCGAGGTCCTTAAGAATATCAGCTTCACTATCCGCGAAGGGGACCTTGCTTCGATAATAGGGCCCTCAGGATGCGGGAAATCTACATTTCTGCGCTGTATAAACTGCCTTGAGCTCATGGATTCGGGCTCTATCACGGTTGCAGGCGTCACCGTATCCCGCCGCAAGGGGGAGACGCCGGGGGACGCTCTTATGCAGAAGGTGCATGAGCTGCGCACCGAGGTAGGCATGGTATTTCAGAGCTACAACCTCTTTCCGAACAAGAATCTGCTTCAGAACATAATGCTCGCCCCTATGGTGGTCAAGCATATGAGCAGGGAGCAGGCGGAGGAACTGGCGCTGCAGATGCTTGAAAAAGTCGGGCTGAAAGGGCTTGCGCTCAAGTATCCGTCTACGCTTTCAGGAGGGCAGAGCCAGCGTGCCGCGATCGCGCGCGCTCTTGCGATGAACCCCAGGGTCATGCTCTATGACGAACCGACGTCGGCGCTGGACCCGGAACTCGTAGGCGAAGTCCTGCAGGTAATGAAGGACCTCGACTCGGAAGGCATGACGCAGATAATCGTGACGCACGAGATGAAGTTCGCAAAAGACGCCTCCGATTACATTATATTCATGGACAAGGGCGAGATAGTCGAATACGAGGACGGAGACATACTCTTCGCAAATCCCAAAAATGACAGGACGCGCGCGTTCCTGCATCACTTCGTGAATTCGGGGGTGACATGCTGATGAAAAAATGCACTCTTATCTTCGCGCTTATCTGCGCCGTGCTGCTTGCGTCATGCGCCGCGTCGAACGCCGCAGAAGAAACCGGAAAGATTCTGCGCTGGGGCGGCGATTCCGAGGGCGGTTTCCCCTACATGTTCCCCGATCCGCAAGATCCCAATAAGCTGATAGGATTTGAAGTCGACATCGTTGACGCACTGGCTGCGGAGATGAAGATGACTCCCGAATATGTCAACAACGCCTGGGACAATCTCATTCCCGGACTTGACCGCAACCTCTATGACATTGCGATAAACGGGCTCGAAGTAACGCCGGAGCACGAGGAACAGGTAAATTTCTCGATACCGTACTACAAGACATATCTGCAGCTTGCCGTGAGGCGCAAGGACAATTCGATCAAGAACCTCAACGACCTCAAAGGAAAAGTCGTAGGCACGCTGAAAGAAAGCTATGCCCAGCAGGTGCTTGAAGAAGTAGGAGATATTAAAATTCGCACCTACATAGTCGAGGCCAACACCTACGAAGACCTTGCCAACGGACGTCTTGACGCCGCCTTCTTCGATCAGCCGATTGCGCTCTACTCAGCCGGCTTCAACCCGGAAATAAAATTTGTCGGCCCGCCTGTCGGAGAGCTCGAATACGCTATAGCTCTGCGCAAAAAGGACAAAGAGCTGCTTGCCGAGGTCAACCGCGCGATAATAGCGCTGCGCGACAGCGGCAAACTGCGCGAGATATATGACAGATGGAACCTTTGGACGCCGGTCATGGCGGCGGAATTCAACGACTTTGACCCGCCGAGGGCGGAGCCTGAGCGCTACAACGAGTGGGCCGAGACCCACCGTCCGGTGCTGACGTTACAAAAACGCCTCGAACGCTATATGGACGTAATGCCTCTCTTCGCAAAGGGAGCGCTCGTTACGATGGAGGTCTCGATACTGGCGATGGCGATCGCGATCGCGCTCGGCCTGCTTCTGGCTGTCGCACGTGTTTTTGCGCCAAAGTGGGTGTCCTGGATAGCTACGGCCTATGTTGAGATAGTAAGAGGAACGCCTGTGCTGATACAGCTCTTCTTCATATTCTACGGACTGCCGTCGGTGGGCATCAAGCTGTCACCGTTCTGGGCCGGCGCGATCGGGCTCGGGCTGAACTACGCCGCATATGAGGCGGAGATCTACCGTGCCGGGCTCTTTGCTATACCTCATACCCAGTGGGAGGCGGCGCTTGCTCTCGGCATGACCAGATGGCAGGCGATGCGCGAAGTGATACTGCCGCAGGCAGTGCGCGTAGTCATACCGCCGATAACGAACGACTTTATCTCTCTGATAAAAGATTCCTCGCTGGTATCGATAATCACGATGGTAGATCTGACAAAAGTCTACGGCCAGGTCTCCGCCACCTATTACGACTACTTCGGCCCCGGCATAATAGTTGCGGTCATTTACCTGCTGCTCGGCCTGCCGTTCGTGCGTTTTGCGCATCACACGGAAAAGCGCCTGGCCCAGGTCGAAAAAGACGGCAAGCGCGGTCACAGGGAGAATACCTACAGAAGCAGCACAAGATACATCTGATCTTCACGTCGTTTACCAAAATACAGCCGCGCACGTTTCATACGCTGCGCGGCTGTTTT
Organism: Synergistes sp.; assembly: GCA_016288355.1. Lineage (GTDB taxonomy): Bacteria > Synergistota > Synergistia > Synergistales > Synergistaceae > Synergistes. The sequence continues at coordinate 5,100 of JAEEYY010000031.1, read as the reverse complement.
GTCTAATGCATGCTTAAAAGCTTTATTCGGCGGCAGACAAAGCGTGCGCTCTTCCGCTGTTTTTCAGGCGCTCCGCAAGCCGCGTATACCTTGTCCGCATCCTGTCGTTTTCGACAGCCATCCGCAGCGCTTTTTTCTGTCCCACGATCACGACCAGCTTCTTGCCGCGCGTTACCGCAGTGTACAGCAGGTTCCTCTGGAGCATGATGTAATGCTGCGTCAGCAGCGCAATGACCACAGCAGGGTATTCGGAGCCCTGCGACTTATGTATCGAAACGGCATAGGCATGCACAAGCTCTTCAAGCTCTGCGAATTCATATGTCACAGTGCCGGTCTCCATCTTTACTGTCACGCGCGACTCCTCTCCGTCGACCTCTGTGACCGTGCCTATGTCTCCGTTATAAACATCCTTTTCGTAATTGTTCTTTATCTGCATCACCTTGTCCCCTTCTCTGAAAACACGGTCAAGGCGCTGAACAGATGCTCCGTGCCCCTTGTTAAGGAGCCTCTGCAGTTCGATATTCAGCCTCTTCGTGCCGAGCATCCCGTTATGCATCGGGGAAAGCACCTGGATATCATTTACCGGGTCGAAACCGAAACGGTTGGGTATATTTTCGGAGACAAGTCTTTTTATCGTCTGCATCACTTTTGCGTCAAGGAGGCTCCTGTACTCATCCTCGCTGAGTTCCTCTTTCGCCGGCATTGCAGGTTCTATGAAATAAAAATCGGATATTCTGTCTTTGGCGCCTTCGGAAAGCAGCGGCATAAGGCCTCCGTTGATGCGGTGGGCGTTCACTATTATGCTGCTCTCCCGTCCCTGGCGGAATATCTCGCGCAGCTCCGCCACCGGACATATACCGGAATCTATAAGATCTTTCAGCACATTGCCGGGCGAAACGGAAGGCAGCTGGTTCACGTCGCCGACGAATATAAGCGACGCGGCCGGCGGCACAGCCTTGAGCAGATGGTGGAACAGAATCTGATCTATCATCGAAGCCTCGTCCACTATCAGCAGGTCACATCTGAGCGGATTTGTTTCGTTGCGCATGAAGACTCCAGCGCCGGAAAGGGCGGAGGCCTGTTCGACGGGGGGGGCGGCGGCGCCGTTATACTCAAGAAGCCTGTGTATCGTTTTTGCCTCATGCCCGGTGGCTTCCGCCATCCTCTTTGCGGCTCTGCCGGTCGGGGCTGCAAGCATCACATTAAAGCCGCCTGCCTCCCGCATATGCAGAACGGCGCGTATTATCGTTGTTTTGCCGGTGCCGGGGCCGCCTGTAATGACCATGACCTTTGACGACGCAGCCATTTTTATCGCTTCTTTCTGGGCGTCGGCAAAGGTTATGCCCATCTCGCGCTCAAGCCACGGCAGAGCCTTTTCGCAGTCAACGAACTGCCTGTTGTAAGGCTCGTCCGCAAGGTTGATAAGGTTTTTCGCGGAAACCGTTTCAGCGTAATGAAAAGCCGGCAGATAGACGGCCTCGCGTTCCGTTCCGTCTTTGTCGGTATAATTTTCCAGCATTATGTTGCCCGCTGCCGCGGCCTGCGCTATGCCTTCTGCTGCAAGTCCGGTCCCTACCGCAAGGGTCTGGGCGCTCTGGGCAGCAAGTATGTCGGATGGGACAAAAACATGCCCCTCTCCCGTCATCTGGTTCAGCACATAGCGGACGCCTGCGCGTACGCGCAGAGGCGAATCATGGGCTATGCCAAGGCGGGCGGCTATCTTATCCGCTGTCGTGAAGCCTATTCCGTAGACGTCCTGTGCACGGCAGTAAGGGTTCTCTTTAAGCGCGGCCACGGTGGCGCTGCCGTAACGTCGGAAGATGCGCATCGCGTAGCCCGCGCCTATGCCATAGCCCTGCAGAAAGACCATAGCCTCTCTGATATCGCGCTGTTCTCGCCATGACTGCGCTATATCCTCGGCTTTCTTTTCGTTTATCCCTTTGACCTGAAGGAGACGCTCCGGCTCTTCGTCAAGCACGAAGAGTGTCTCGTCTCCGAAGAATTCAACTATCTTTTTGGCCGTAGCCGGACCTACGCCGCGTATAAGGCCTGAGGCCAGGAACTTCTCCACACCCTCGGCGCCGGCCGGTACTGCCGGTTCACATCTGACGGCGCGCAGCTGCATTCCGTAGCGCGGATCCTTCTCCCAGCGGCCCGAGACTGAAAGCATCTCCCCGGGAGCCGGTTCCGGCATAGTGCCTACCACTGTTATAAGCTCAGAGTGCCCTGGCACACTCAGACGGAGGACGGTATAGCCGTTCTCTGCGTTGTGATAAGTTATGCGCTCTACCTGTCCCTTAAGCTCAGTTTCGGACAGCGAAGCGGATATCGCAGCATTATTTTCTTCCTGCAAATTTCATCCTATCTTATCTTATGAAACGTATCCTGCCGTCGACCACTGTAAGACCGTTATGCAGCTCAAGCAGTTCACAATCCGGCACCATAAAAGGATCTTCCATAAACGCTATCATATCTGCGGCCTTGCCGGGTTCGAGGGTACCCCGCCACGGCAGATCCCCGCATACGCAGGCCCCGCCGCTTGTGTATATCGAAAAGGCCTCGATTCGGTCAAGGCACTGCGACGGCATCCAGCCGTGCTCCGGCCTGCCTTCTGTATCACGGCGAAGAAGCGCGGCCCTTATGCCTATCAGAGGGTCAAGCGGCTCGGATGGCGCGTCCGACCCTGCTCCCACCGATATACCGGAAGCCAAAAGGGATTTCCACGCATAGCTCCAGCGGGCACGCTCCGCGCCAAGCCGGCGCATCACTATCGGCCAGTCCGACGTTACAAATGCGGGCTGTATATCCGCCATGACTCCGAGTTCAGCCATGCGTCCGTACAAGTCCGCGCCGCCTACCTGACAGTGCACTATCCTGTGAGCGACGCCGGCATTTGCCGCGTTTTTTGCGGCTTCGACCGCGTTAAGGCAGCGTTCGACAGCGCCGTCCCCTATAGCGTAGAAGGCCGCCTGCATTCCGGCCTCCTGCGCCATTCTGACCAGACGGTTCATCTCCTCCTGGGAATGGGAATAGACGCCGCGGTTCCCTGGATCGTCCGAATATTCCTCCCGAAGCGCCGCCGTCCGGGCGCCGAGCGTGCCGTCGACGCGTATCTTAAGAGGGCCGGGACGGAAATAGCATCCTCTTCTCTTGTGGTTGCCCTCTTCTATGAACAACGCGAGTTCCTTCTCGTTCCACAGGCACCACTGATGAGATATGCGAAGCGGCATCTTCTCATCCGACTCGATAGTTTCATAAAGGCGGAATACTTCCTCCACACTGCCTGCTGTTTCTATATCGTCCGTCTGTACCGCTGTTATGCCGTGACGCACAAGCTGATCCGCGGCAAGTTTATACCAGTGGCAAAGCCTTTCCCTGGAATTGGGAGGAATTTTCATCCTTACCCAGTTGACCGCCGCTTCACGCACTATGCCGTTTGGTATCCCCGAAGCGTCAGTGTCTATCACGCCTCCGGCGATGCGCATGCCGCGCTCTATGCCAAGCAGCTCAAGAGCCATGCTGTTTAGTACCGCTATATGGCCGCAGGAACGCTCAAAGAAGATCGGCAGCCGGGAAGATACCCTGTCAAGATCGTTCTTGTCGGGAAAGCGGTTTTCGTCCATCTTGTTCTGGTTCCATCCCCTGGCACAGAACCAGCCGTTTTCCGGCGGATCATTTTCTTCAAGGTATTTTTTCGCTGACGAAACAAGCTCATCGACAGAGCGGGCGCCGCTCAGATCAAGCGCTTCAAGGCTGCGTCCGGCTGCGATAAGATGTATATGCGTATCCGTGAAGCCGGGCAGCACATAGCGTCCCTTCATATCGAGCACAACGGTCTTTGCGTCGCATAACGGGAGTATCTCTTTGTCTGTACCGAGCGCCTTTATGACCCCGCCGCGGGAGAAAAGCGCGCTGACGCGCCCGGGACAGGCCATAGGATAGATGACGCCGTTGATCAGCGCCAGCGAATCCGTTCTGATTGGTTCCGGCATAGCTAAAGTTCCGCTATCAGTTCGGTTATAGTGCGGGCTCCGAAACCGGACGCCCCTTTCGCGTAATAGCTGTAAGGTTTCTTTACAAAATCGGCGGCGGCGATGTCAAGATGCACCCAGGGTATATCTTTCGAAACAAACGCTTCAAGGAACATAGCGGCTGTGATCGCGCCGCCGTAGCGTCCGGCGCTGTTTACAAGATCCGCGAACGGGGATCTGATCTGCTTTCTGAGGTTTGGATCGTTCATCGGCAGCTTCCAAAGACGCTCCCCCGTCATCTGAGACGCTTTTAAGACCTTATCGCCGAATTCATCATTATTCGTAAAAAGTCCAGCCGTCGTTGAGCCCAGAGCCACCGCACAGGCGCCAGTGAGAGTAGCTATGTCTATTATCATATCAGGCTTAAGCTCAGACGCATAGCAGAGCGCATCCGCAAGCGTAAGGCGCCCCTCGGCGTCGGTATTGTTTATCTCTATCGTCTTGCCGTTCCTTGCCCGCACTATATCGTCAGGGCGGTAGGATGCGCCTCCCGGCATATTCTCCGCAGCGGCTACTATCGCGCTTACCTTCCACGGAAGAGCAAGCTTCGCTGCCGCGCGCAGCGCGCCAAGCACCGCGCAGGCGCCGCTCTTGTCGCCCTTCATCGTCAGCATGTACTCCGCAGGCTTTATATCGAGTCCGCCGCTGTCGAACGTGAGTCCCTTGCCTACGAGCGCTATATGCCCCTTTGCCGCGCATTTCGGCGTATAAGTGAGGTGTATGAAGCGCGGAGGATTTGCGGAGCCCCTTGCTACGGCGTAATAGGCCCCCATTCTTTCTGCTTCTATTCTTTTTTCGTCCCAGATCTCACATTCAAGGCCGAGCTCTTCAGCAAGCGCCCTGGCTTTTTCTGCGAGTGTAACGGGGTTTATCACGTTGCCCGGCTCGTTCGCCGTGTCGCGCGCCCAGATCTGAGCTTCTGCCATGATCTCACCGTGGGCAGCTCCCTTTTCGTTTCCGCCGGCTATGACTATATCTTTTGCCGGGGCAAAGCTGTCTTTTTCGTCTTTTTCAATATATTTGCGGAAACGGTAAGATGCAAGAGCTATTCCTTCGGCAGCAGCGCGGG
>JAEEYY010000269.1 GCA_016288355.1 Synergistes sp. | reverse complement strand
TTTCCTATATCATAATAGTAATTATCCTCTTCATCTGTTACCCTCAGGAAACACTTTTCCCGCTTTTCCTTAAGTTTGCCGAGCATACGGGCGGCAGCACGGTAGGGACGGTACCTTGCTATTATCCCGGCAAGTTCTTCCTCGCTTGTTATAAGCTCGCAGAGATCTTCGTCTGTCTGCCCGGCGTCTGTTTCGGCCTCTTCGCTGCGCGGGAAAAGAGAGTTCACTTTACGAAGGACAAGACGGCTCGCAAACGCGAAAAAATCCGCCATCTCATTCAAAGTAGCCCCCTTTGCGCTTATAAGGAAGCTGATATACTGCTCCACCACCTGTGTGAGATTAAGCTTCAGTGCGTCGAATTCCCGCGATTCCACAAGATGGCACAGCAAATCAAGCGGCCCGGAAAAGCTGTCCAGATGGACTTCAAATCCGGCCGCTGTATTTGTTCCGGCACTTTCTTCTTTTTTGATCTCTTCCGGCACTGTCTTCTTTCTTAGTGGACTTAGTGGATGAGATTCATCGCGCTGTATACGTCGGCCATAGTGGCTTCAGCGTATACGCGGGCGCGCGCGGCTCCGGCCTCGAGTATCTGAGTCAGGTCGTCGCGGCGCTGCGCCAGTTCGTTGCGTTTTGTCTGTATCGGATCCATCATTGCAGACAGATGCTTCATAAGCTTCTTCTTGCAGTCGACGCAGCCGATGCCTGCTGTCAGGCACCCTTCATGGACCTCGGCAAGCTCCTGAGCATCCTTGTTGAAGAATTTATGCACATCCCAGACCGGGCATTTTTCCGGAGTTCCCTTGTCGGTACGGCGCTCGCGGGCCGGATCCGTCATCATCGTGCGTACTTTGCCCCAGATCGTTTCCATATCATCCGCTATCTGCAGCGAGTTGCCATAGGATTTGCTCATTTTGCGTCCGTCTGTGCCGGGCATTTTGGGCGACGGCGTAAGGAGCGTTCCCGGTTCCGGGAATATATCGCCGTAGAAGCTGTTGAAGCGGCGGGCTATCTCACGCGTCAGTTCAAGATGTGCGCTCTGGTCCTCACCTACCGGGACTGCAAATGCTTTATATAGCAGTATGTCTCCGGCCATAAGCGTCGGATAACCTAAAAACGCATAGGTCGACAGATCTTTGTTCTGCAGATTAAGTATCTGTTCCTTATATGTCGGGCAGCGCTGCAGCCAGCCGAGCGGAGTTATCATCGAAAGCGCAAGATGTATCTCGGCATGCTGCTTTACATGGGACTGAACGAATATCGTCGATTTTTCCGGATCTACGCCCACCGCAAGCCAGTCGAGCAGGATCTCATAGCAGTTGTCTTTCAGCCTGCCCGGATCAGCATAATCTGACATCATGGCATGCCAGTCGGCAATACCCCAGAAGCAGTTGTATTCATTCTGCAGCTTTACCCAGTTTATCAGAGCACCGGCCATATGCCCGTAATGAAGGCGTCCGGTAGGTCTCATAGCGCTGAAGACACGTTTTCTGTCATCCATTTTAAAATTCCCCTTCCAGAAAAGCACGGCAGCCTGCCGCGCCTATATTAAATTCTGATTCCAGTGCAGGTTCGCGCACTTGGTTTCTTTCAGCAGCAAGACTTCAAGCCCTGTTTCTTCCTTAAGGACTTCAGCAAGAGCAGGAAGAGATGCACGCTCCATTTCCCCGTGATCCGCCGATACTATGTTAAGCCCCGCGGCAAGCGCTTCCTCTCTTACATGGTAGGAAACATCCGCCGTTATAAAACAGTCGGCGCCTTCTTCAAGCGCATTGCGCCACAGATCCTGGCAGGCTCCCCCGCCAAGGGAGATCTGGCGTATTTCTCTGCCTGCATCACCGTAAAACGTAAAATCATTCAGACCCCAGCGTTCGTGCAGCGTGTTCAAAAATGCGGCGCAGGAAAGAGACGCAGGAAGTCCGCCTGACGCGCCTAAGCCCCACGCGCCGTTCTGTGCCGGAACAAGCGGCCTCGGAGATCTGATACCCAGCAGCAAAGCAAGCGAATAATTGACCCCCTCAGGCGAACAGTCCCAGTTGGTGTGCACCGAATAGACCGCAAGCTTTTTTTCCGCGGCGGCAAGCAGAGCCCTGCCGGCAATACCGGCGTCCGTTACAGAACTGACCGGTCTGAAAATAACGGGATGATGCGTCACGAGCATACCGCATCCGAGAGCCGCGGCCTTTTCCACATTATCCGCCGTAGCGTCAAGAGCAGCGGCGATGCGGGTTATATCCGACGCTGAACGACCAACGGCAAGGCCGGGATTATCCCAGTCCTCAGCCCAGTATTTGGGTATTCTCGCCTCGATCTTTTCTATGATATCGGAAAGTTTCATCCCGATCCTCCTTAAAGCCGCTTCCGCTTCAATAACTTTATAATTCTATAACAGCACGGCTGTAACGTCAAAATTACAAAAGCAAAGCAGCATGCACAACGGGAAATACCTACACCAAAGATGCATAAAGCGGCGGAAGCCCATCAATGAAAAGGCACTCCCGCCGCTTTGTAATTTAATGTAATCGTTCAGGGATTTACAGATTTCCTATGCTTGCCACCATCACAGCCTTGATCGTGTGCATACGGTTCTCCGCTTCGTCAAACTGCCTTGCGTGACGTGACTCGAAGACGTCTTCGGTCACTTCGTTGCCCTTGACAGCGGGGAGACAGTGCAGGAAGATGACGTCGTCGTTGCCGGTGGCTTTAATGAGCTCTGCATTGACCTGGTAGGGTTTGAGAAGCTTTTTGCGTTCCTCTGCCTTTGCCTCTTCGCCCATGGACGCCCAAACGTCAGTGTAGATCGCGTCTGCGCCCTTGACAGCGGCTTTCGGATCATCTGTTACTTCTATCGTTGCGTCTGATTCGCATTCTTTCGCGATCTTTTCGCACTCTTTCACAAGTGCAGGGTCGGGGACGAGCTCTTTTGGCGAGCCAATAACGAAGCGCATGCCCATCTTGGCAGCACCGATCATCAGCGAGTTGGCCACGTTATTGCGGCCGTCGCCGACATAGACGAGCTTGATGCCCTTGAGACGGCCGAAGTTCTCGCGGATCGTGAGGAAGTCGGCGAGCACCTGTGTCGGGTGATAGTCGTCGGTAAGGCCGTTCCATACCGGGACTCCGGCGTACTTTGCAAGATCTTCGA
>JAEEYY010000268.1 GCA_016288355.1 Synergistes sp. | reverse complement strand
TGCTATAAAGACTGGCCGGAATCTCCACGGCAGTGAGTTTACTGCATTTTGCAAAGGCCCCGCTGATGATCTGAGTTGTTCCATCCGGGATGACGTATTTCCCCTCTATTCCGCCAGGAAAACTGACCAGTACATCATTTTGGAAAAGCAGACCGTCCTTAGCTTGATACACAGGATTTCCCGCCTCGACATAAAAACTTTTCAGCTTTGTACAGCCTGAAAACGCTTCCTGCCCGATCATTATTACGCTTTCCGGAATCACAATGCCGGACAAAGAGGTACAGTCGTTAAAAGCAAAAGCCTCGATTTCCGTCACAGTATCAGGAATCTCCACATTCTGCAGGCGACTGCAACAGCTAAACGCATTTGTCCCGATCGAAAGCAAACCATCATGCAAAGTAATATGGGACAGATTTTTACATAATGTTAAAAGCCCAGGACTAAGGACCGTCACCCCGGAAGGAATCTCGATTGACTCCAGTGACAGACAATGGAAGAAGGCATCCGATCCAATCATTTCAAGACTATCAGGCAGATCAATAGACTGCAGGAAAAACATTCCAGAAACGCCTTTGATCCGATTTCCGTAACAGTATTCGGCAGAACCAGAGACTCGATCAGGCAGTCCATAAATGCGCCTTCCTCAATCTTCGTCACAGGGCAGCCTTCGATCGTGCCCGGTATTGTAAGATGGGTTTCTTCCCCCGTATAGCCGGTGATAACAGCGCCACGCCCGTCATCATACACAACACCATTCAGACCATTTACAGAAAACTTCCGACCATCTGTCTGGAAGGTAACTGTTACGGAAGCGGTTAAGCCGCCATTGGAACTTACTCCCGTAAAAGTTGTTGTGCCATCCTGAAGATAATGAACATTTCCACCGGTATCCACCCTTGCGATCGTTTCATCGCTGGATGACCAAAAAGTCACTCCAGCGTCACTATTATCAATAAGGACCAGATGAATATCTCCATTGTTTGGATTATAAGTCACTTCATACTGGGAACCATGATAGACATCATCAAACAGGACATTGCCGCCGGATCGGATATCAATTCCCGGGTCATCTGCAAGTACATTTCCTATTTTAACTACCAGAATCATCTGATCCTGCATTCCTGTGTCACTCGTACATGTGATTGTGGCCACGCCGATATTCTGAAGTCTGATTGAATGATCTTCATTTATAGATGCAACCGATGGATTGTCACTTTCATAAGTGAGGGCGGTCTCTGCGGTCGCAGGCGTTATGACAACTGGCAGTGAAAGCAGAGGGCTGTCCTCCAGGCCAACCACAATTTCTTTTTTAGGGAAGTATAGATCCAATAGCGTACCAGGCAACATACTTCCCAAACTGACAAAAGGTATCCCGTTTTTCAACGCGTAGGTATGCGCATAACTGCCCTCGTACCCTTGGATGGCGAGATGATCGCATCCTTCAAAGGTATCTGACGCTATAGAGGTTACCGTGGATGGAATCGTGATGTTGGTCAGATTAGTACAACCCCTAAATGCCTCTCCCTCAATGACACGTGTGCCTTCCGAAATCACCACGTTCTCAAGAGCCATACATTCCCTGAACATACCGTAACTAAGTTTACGGAAGTTCTCCGGAAGGGTTATCTCAGTAAAGGCGCATTCCCAAAAGATATACTGGCCAGGTTCTGTCACAGAAGCCGGAATATTGATTTCCGACAGCGTTACAATGTGAAAAGCCCAGTGTCGAATGGCCGTAATGGTTTCAGGCAGAACAATCTTCTGAACAGTGCTCTCCTCAAAAGCAGCGCTTTCAATTGTCGTAACAGGAACACCATTCACCGATTCCGGTACGATACATGTTGTTGCGCTGCCAGTATATTTCAGTATGCTGACATACGATCCGTAATCCACATAGGTAAAATCATCGATATACCCTTTCTTCCCTTCTATTACAATCTGCACAACATCGGTTACAACAGCACCAGTAAGAGGATCCGTGGCAGTGAATGTCACCGTGCCTTCTGACAGCGCGGTGCAGTTTCCAAATTCATCAATCACGGCAATGCTCGGATTATCGGATGTCCACGTTACACTTTCCGGAAAAAAAGCATTTCCGTCTTCGTCATATTCAATCCATTGAAGCCGCATATCGCCATCCGTATTAGGCCACCAGCCAAAAACAGTAGTTCCGTCCACCCCTGCAATAAAGGAGTAACTATATTTGTTCCCAAACCAATGCAGAATGGAAACGTCTTCAGAAGAAACGGACGCCGCCTGTATTCCCATAGTCTGTTCAGGATTGTCAGACGATGTGCCCGTTTCGGCAGATGCCAAATCAACAGCGTCATAAAACATGTCTGTTTCGAACACATCGGTAAAAGGAAGTTCTCCTGTGCCCGCTGCACTTTTACCGTTTGAAGAATCTAAAATAGCCAAGCCTTGCTGCCCTTCGATGTCATCTTTCTTCTTTTCTTCTGTTTCTGTAACAGGCTCCTCTAAGGAAAAATCGTCTTCCTCTGTAACAAGGTCCTCTAAAAAGAATTCTTCTGTTTCTTCCTCCAGGATTATCTCTTCCTCTGTTTCAGATTCTTCCTCTGATTGACCCTCTTCGTATTCTGTCTCCTCTGGTTCAATGATCACTTCAAGAGTTTTTTCCCTTTCTGTTTCTGTTACCGTTTCTATTGACTCAGGCAAATTCTCCTGCGTTTTTTGTTCTAAATGCGCTTCTTCTGGCTTGATAACCTCTATCTCTCCCTCAGGCTCACCGCAGCCAACCTCTTCCTCAAGAAAGAATTCGTCTTCGTATAATTCTGTTTCTGCTATCGGGTACTCTGTCACAGGAGCTTTTGTTCCATCTGCTAATGCAGAAGAAAAGCTCCCTGCCAACATGCTTCCTGCAAGGATAAACGCCAACAGGTTGCGTTTCATGTCATTTACCTCCTTTTGTCTATTGCTTTTTGCAGATAATCACTCTTTCCGTGAATATCCTACATATTTTAACGCACAAATCCATGTATTATCTTAGCATATCGCACAAATCGCTGCGTAATAGCGAAAGTCCTGCGAGGTCAATCAGTATGACATGTATAATCGTATATACCATCCGCCCAGCTTGCAACGCAAATTAAAAGGCCCACCGTTTTCTCGGTGAGCCTCGTGTGTGATAACAATTTTTGCAATTAATTCATTGTGTGAACTGTCGTCCTTTCCTCATCAATCCCTAAGTCAAATCGTGATGTCA
>JAEEYY010000267.1 GCA_016288355.1 Synergistes sp. | reverse complement strand
TGATGACGCTATCGCGTCACAGTTTTCCAGCGTATAGGGGTTCGTCGTAAGAAGCGATTCGTATATCAGCCCCAGCACCTGCCATGAGTAGGCGGAGGAGGCGGTAAAGGGATTTAGGTTGCGCGGCTCTTCGGCAAGCAGCATCCTGAGCGGGCGGTCCTTTCCGTCGGCAGGCTCGGCGCCGAGCAGCGTCCACATATTGTCGGCCGTTATGCTGTCTGTCGTAAATATGTTCTTCCATTCCTTCGAGACCGCGGCTACCGAAAGGCGGCTGTAAATGGGCACGGAGGGCATCAGTTCGGCCAGTATGCGCTGCGCTTCGGCAGAGGCCTCATGCGCTGTTTCTTCATCCGGCGCCGCGCGCAGCGCTTCAAGTGCTTTGTCGAGGCGCGCATCGCTTATGCCCGTCATATTGTATCCGCCTTCAAAATCCATCGAGCTGTGATAAAACGAATAGAGAGAATCTGGATTTCGCCCCATTCCCCATGCCAGCACAGCCATAGAATAATCCTTACGGTCCAGACGGTTTATCATCACTGAAAAATCGATCGGTTCGGTCTCCGCGGATATCCCGATCACAGAGAGGGAATCGGCTATTATCTGGGCAAGCTCGGCCGTAGTAGGCGCCACTCTCGCAAGAGGGGTGAGCAGCTTCATCGGCGGCACTTCGCTGCCGTCGGGGGCGGTCAGCCTGCCGGAAAGAGTCCATGAATAACCGTTTTTTTTGAGCAGTTCGCGCGCCGCCTGCGGGTCGTAAATATCCGCAGCGCTTGCGGCTGGCGCCCACGGCGATACCGGAGGGAGCCACGAATTTATCGGCTCGCAGTAGCCGCTGAATATCATTCTGACGATGCTGCTCCTGTCTATCGACATAGCGGCGGCTCGTCTTAACACCGCGCTGTCCCAGGGACTCTTTTTGTTGTTCAGCAGCAGGAAGAATGCATGAAAGCCGCGCGCTGTGGACATCGCAAGCTCTTTGTTTTCTGCAAGCCTGTCGATGTCGGAGGGACGTGCTATGTCCCCCATTATATCAAGCTCGCCGGCTTCAGCCGCCATTATCTGAGCGTCGGGATTGGATATTATGATCATCGAGAGCTCCGATATTTTGGGACCGTGTATATCAGGCGCACCTGATCTTCCGCCGCAGAAGGCCGCGGAGGAAAAACAGGGCAGAAATATTATAAACAGCACACAGAGAAACTTCTTAGCGTAACGCAAGAGGATCTTAGCTTTCTGCATCCGGCGCCTCGGAGCGGACTATCCTTATCTCGCGTCCGGGCAGAGGGCGCCCGGCCAGTATCTTAAGCATCATGCGGCCGACAAGCGCGCCGGTCTCGAATGAGGGGCCGCCGTCTTCGTCGGCCGTCACGGAATAGGCGCCGGCGGCGGCAAAGCCTACGCAGATGACCGGCACTTCCGCGGTAAGCGGAGGCGTACCCGCGTCGCACCAGATAAGCCCCTCCGCGCTGCGTTCGCTTAAAGTCCCGATTATATGACGCGCACGCACGTCATTTCCGCCGGTGGATTTGAGCAGCATCTCGTATTCAGAGTTCGCAAGCGCCCTTTCGACACCGGCAAGGAAGGCTCCGAGCCAGGGCACGTTCAGCGTACGCGCGACGACCCCGATAAGGCCGCTTGAACTGGTGGAAAGACTCCTGGCATTGCGGTCTATCTTGTAGTCGAGCGCTCTGATGCTTTCCATGACCTTCATCTTGGTCTTTTCAGAAATGCGGTGATCGCCGCGCAGCACACGGCTGACTGTAGCCTTGTCCACCCCGGAGCGATTTGCCACATCCTGCATAGTGACCTTCATTGCGAACACCTCTGATGCAACCGATTGAATCGGATTATAGCAAAGCGCGCGCAAAAAGCAAAGACAGCGAATCAAAAGCGGGGCTTTTCGCAAAAGCCCCGCTTTTGATACAAAGGATACGTATTACTTTTATTTCCAGCGTGATAACAGCCTGGCGTATTCTGTGTCGTCTTCGCTGTGCCGCAGCGAATGCAGGAACTCCCTGCCTTCGGCGGAAGGAACCTCCTGCGTCAGGCAGCGCACCCTGGTTCGCGGCACCGGATGCAGGAATTCGCCTTCGACGAATACCGGCGACATTTTTTCCGGTACTTCGTCCGGCACGCTGTCGAGCGCCCAGCTGAAATATACGGTATGGTTCGTATGGTCGTTCACGTCAAGATCGTTCCAGCGCACCTTCCAGAGCTCTTCCAGCGAGGGGGCTTCCACGGCGGGGACCTTTACGTCCTCCGGCAATACCTCCGTGATGCGCTCCATAAAAGGCTTCATCTGTTCATATCTGTCCAGCCGCAGCGGGCGCATCTTCGCAAAGTCGACAAGCACCCACCAAGTATAGGCGGAGCCGATATATCCGTTTTTTGCATCGCTTAGCTTGAAGCTTCTCAGCGAAAAAAGATTCCTGTAAGGCTCGGCGTAGGTCTTTATCGTAAGAGAGCCGCTTTCTTTTGTCGGGTACTTTTCCAGATCCACGCGGTACTTGCGCAGTACCCATGAAACGCCGTGCTCCATAGTCTGCGAGACCGAAAGGCCGAACTTCGATGCATCGATATCCGCCATCTCCTGGAACATCTCAAGGAGCACGGAAAATTTGACCCGTCCGCGGGGGTCTATGCCGCTGAACGGAACAGCGTTCTCAAGCTCAGTCATCGAGATAGTTGTCGAAGTAGCCCTGTATGTAGACTACCGGCGTTCCCTTGTCTCCGGAGCCGGAGGTCAGGTCGCACAGCGAACCTATCAGGTCTGTCAGGCGGCGCGGCGTCGTGCCGAGCGTGGAATGCCCGAACCTGTCAAGGCTGTCTTTCGAACGTATCGCTTCTTCTACCGCTTTGGCCGCATCTTTGCCGGCGGCGTTATCGGCGACATATTTGAATTTTATCTCCTTCGGCATCCCGTTCAGACCTTCCGTGAAGCCGGGAGATACGACGGGGTCCGCAAGCTCCCATATGCCGCAGGCAGGGTCTTTGAAGGCTCCGTCTCCGTATACGAGCACTTCCGGTTTTCTGCCGGTGCGCGCAAACAGCTCGGCCTGCAGTTTTTTGACAAATTCACCGCAGCCGCGCGGGAATAATTTGACGGAATTTTCATTTGTGTAGTTGGAACCCAGGACTCCGTAGTCGGGGTTGAAGCCCGCTCCCTCTCTTACAGGCGCGCAGCAGATCTGATCCATCGTCACCACTTTTGCGGCGCCGCCTTTTTCAAGTATGTCGCGGTGTATATGGCGCGCATGGATGCTGGCCACTATCACCTGTTTTGCAAATTTCAAAGCGGAGAGAGGATTGTTTGAAAAATGCACCGAGACCCGCTGCGGGTCGATGCTCTTGTAGAGCTGTATATAGTCTACCCCGGTAAAGGGGTGCTTGTACTCTCCGAATACGCTGTAGAAGTCATCTTCCCCGAAGCATTCCTTATCAAGCTTTGAGGAACTGAGGTAATAATTCATCGGTTCGATCAGCTGATTGCCGACTTCGTCGTTGGGATAGGTCAGGATGATATGCACTTGTCCCTTTATCCCATTTACGATACCGCGCAGAAGCTGACAGAAGCGGTTGCGCGAGAGTATCGGCGCAAATATCGCGACGTCCCCTTCCGGGAACTTGCCCGCTATGTCCGCCGAAATGTCGGCAAGCGTCACATAGTTGCCCTGAGAACGCGCGACAAGAGATTCCGTAACGCCTATCACGTCGCGGTCCCTTATCGTGAAGCTGTCCCTCTCGGATTCCGCTGCGTTTATTATGCAGTCGGATATGATCTTTATGACGTCGTCGCCTTTTGTTATTACCGGCAGACGAATTCCTCTTGATACCGTACCTACGTAGCGCATTCAGCAAAACTCCCTCTGCAAAAGCAAATTTACAACTTATAATTTTACCATTTAAGCCGCCCTGCGTGCAAAACTTAAGAAAACGCGCCGACGTGCGCGGCGCATGCCGCGGGGCCGCTAAAAGGCTCCGGCTACTATCTTTGCCGCCTCTTCTTTTATTGCGGTCAAATGATCGCTGCCGATAAAGCTTTCCGCGTATATCTTATAAATATCTTCGGTGCCTGAGGGGCGCGCAGCAAACCAGCCGTTTGCCGTCATGACCTTGAGCCCGCCTATTGGCGCACCGTTGCCCGGCGCTGCCGTGAGCTTTGCGGTTATCTTTTCCCCGGCAAGCGTTTGGGCGGCCACATCTGACGGAGAGAGCTTCTTCAGCTTTTCCTTTTCTTCGCGCGACGCGGGAACGTCCTGACGCGAGTAGTAAGGCGTGCCGTATCTTTTCATAAGCTCCCTGTAGTGCTCCGACGGAGAAACGCCGGTCACAGCCATTATCTCGGCTGCAAGCAGGCTCATAATAAAGCCGTCCTTGTCTGTGCTCCATGCGCGGCCGTCGCGGCAGAGGAAAGAAGCGCCGGCGCTTTCTTCTCCGCCGAAGCCCAGCTCTCCTGAAAGCAGCCCGTCAACGAACCACTTGAAGCCTACAGGCACTTCGCAGAGTCTGCGTCCGAGAGCGGCGGCTACGCGGTCTATCATCGAACTTGAGACGAGAGTCTTTCCTATTGCAGCGTTTTTGTTCCATCCGCCGCGGTGCGTGAAGAGGTAATCCACCGCGACTGCAAGGTAGGCGTTCGGCTGCATGAGGCCGTCCGCGGTGACTATGCCGTGACGGTCGTAATCCGGATCGTTGCCGAACGCTATGTCGTATTTATCCTTCAGCGCCACCAGGTTTGCCATTGCCCACGGCGACGAGCAGTCCATGCGCACCTTGCCGTCATGATCGAGCGGCATGAAGGAGAATGTCGGATCCACTTTCTTATTGACGACTTCGATATTTATGCCGAACTTTTCTGCTATAGGCGCCCAGAAATATATACCTGAACCGCCAAGCGGGTCCGCTCCTATCTTCAGCCCCGACTTCGCTATGGCTTCCATATCTATCACGTCCGCAAGACCGGACGTATACTGCTCGACGAAATCCACAAAACGGACGTTTTCGGCGGATGCCGCTTTTTTAAAAGGCATGCGCCTGACTTCGGAAAGTTTATTTTCTATGATCTCGTTGGCGCGCGTTTCTATCGCCTTTGTGACGTCGGTACCGGCCGGTCCCCCGCTCGGCGGGTTGTACTTGAAGCCGCCGTCCTGAGGGGGGTTGTGCGACGGCGTGATAACGACGCCGTCTGCGGTGGTATCATAGCCTGCGCTGTTCCACTGCAGTATCGCGTGCGATATTACGGGGGTCGGCGTATATGTAAGTCCCTGCTGCATGCGCAGCTCAACGCCGTTTGCGGCAAAGACCTCCGCAGCGGTGCGCAGAGCCGCTTCCGACAGCGCATGTGTGTCCATGCCCATGTAAAGGGGACCAGTTATTTTTTCTGCTGCGCGGTATTCGCATATAGCCTGTGAGATCGCCGCAATGTGCGCGTCGTTGAAGCTGTTGTTCAAAGAAGAACCGCGGTGTCCGTATGTGCCGAACGAAACGCGCTGTCCCTTTTCGCTGATATCGGGTCCTTCTGTGTAGTAGGCCGCTATCAGCCTCGGTATATTTATATCCGGTCTTTCCTGCATATATATCCCTCCCGGCTGCGTTTATCTTTCTTTATTATATAACATACCGCTGCGCGCCGGTCAGGGCGCTCTATCTGCCCTGCCGCAGGCCCAGCAATAGTATATAATTACTGCAGAAGGAGCGTGTATGCGGATGCTGCAGCTTGTGATCGGCGCGGCGGCGCTTGCCGTGCTGGCAGGTATTTATATCGTTATGTCTTTGTCACGCTTTCGCGAAAGCGCAGGCGCGATGGAGCAGACCGCGCGCGAAGTGCTCATGCGCCTCCAGAAGGCCGAGGAATGCATAGGCGACGCCGAACAGCGCATAGAAGACGGATTTGCCTCCATGCGCAAGGAACAGAGGGAAGCGGCTCTTGACGCGCGCAGCGAACAGTCGCGTGCGATAGAGACGTTCGGAGACGCCCAGGCCAAGAGGATAAAGGACATCGGAGACGCTCAGCGCGATAATTTTACCGCTTTCGCGCGGCAGATATCGGGAATCGGAGACGCGCAGACAGCCCTCGTAAAAGAGATGAGCGAGAACCAGAGCGAGAGCCTGTCCGCGTTTTCGCAGCAGCTCACCAATATCAGCCGTCTGAACGAAGAAAAGCTGGAAGCGCTGCGTTCGTCTGTGGAGCAGCGCATGCTGGAGCTCAGGAAAAGCAGCGAGGAGCGGCTGGAAAAGATGCGGGCCACAGTCGACGAACAGCTGCACTCCACTCTTGAAAAGCGTCTCGGAGAGGCTTTTTCGACGGTATCCGAGCGCCTTGAGCTCGTACACAAGGGGCTCGGCGAGATGCGCGCTCTCACGGCCGACGTGGGGGACCTGAGAAAGGTCCTTTCAAATGTAAAGGCACGAGGCATATGGGGAGAGATGCAGCTGCACGCGCTTCTTCAGCAGATGCTTACGAAGGAGCAGTACGCGGAAAACGTCGCCACCCGCCCCGGAAGCGCAGAACGGGTGGAATTTGCGGTGATACTTCCGGGCGCGAACGGCTCAGGCAGCATCTATCTGCCGATCGATTCCAAATTTCCGCTGGAAGACTACAGCCGCATCGTATCCGCGTCGGAGGGAAACGACGCCTCCGCTGTAAACGAAGCCCGAAAGGCGCTGCAGGTGCGCGTTCTGGACGAGGCGAAGGATATCCACAACAAATATATAGAACCGCCGTACACGACGGATTTCGGCATACTCTATCTGCCGGTCGAGGGGCTGTACGCCGAAGTGCTGCGCATAGACGGCCTGTGTGAAAGGATGTCGCGCGATTTCCGCGTGGTACCGGCCGGCCCGGTCACGATCTGCGCTCTGCTGAACAGCCTTCAGATGGGTTTCAGGACCCTGGCCATCGAAAAACGCTCAAGCGAGGTATGGGAACTTTTAGGCAAGGTAAAGAGTGAATTCGAAAAGTTCGGCGATATACTGGACAAAACGAGGAAAAAGATGGATGAGGCGGCAAAAGAGCTCGACAGGGCCGGAAGCCGCACAAGGGCCATAAACCGCGCGCTTAAAAACGTTCAGCAGCTGCCCTCCGGAGAAGACATATCCGGCAGCGACGACGAACTGATAAAAGAATACGAATAGACCGGCAATGCCCGCGTATTTACGCACCGGGGCGTCCCGCCGTGCAGAAAGAGAGAAAGCAGGGCGGTTTTCTCTTTTATATGATAACAAACGTTCCGCGCGCATGCGCGGAACGTTTGTTAAATGACAGTCGGCCTGCCGGCATTCGTACGTCAGTTAAGCCGTTATGGTTTCATGTACCTTCCGACGAAGAGTATCGCGTCGCTCTTGTTTTCTTTTATAAGATATATGAACGGGTGGTCCGCGCGGAAGATCACAAGGTCATCCTGAGCCCCGGCATGCGCGTTTTTCATCATGATTATCGCCGTAGCCGCGGCCGCTTCGGTACCCTCTTCCGCTACATCTACAAAGGTCTTGTGCAGGACCTTGTCTATATGGATATCTCCGGTCCCGTTTATGCCGGAGAAATCTGCTCCCGGTGAAAATGCCGAAGGCATCCCCATATCGGAGAGCATCTCGGAAAGCTCATAGCTGCTTTCCTGCTTGAATTTCGGTATCGATATCTCCACTCTGCGCGGTATAAGCCGGCTTGTCCATTCCGACAGCTGCTTCTCCGTAAGTATCTTTTCGACAGAATCGATACCCTTTTTCCTGTCCGGCAGTATGACCAGCATCGAAAAGAGCTCGCCCTTATACGGCATCTCCACTATCTCACACTCCGGGAACTTAGCGTAGTTCATTTCGCCGGCCCTGCGGCGCATCGTGATAACGTTTACGGAATGGTCTTCGGCAGGCCAGAATGGGCGCGGCTCGGTGTTCTCAGGCTGGAATTCCTCAAGCCAGGACGATCTGAAATAGATCGTGTTTGTAAGCGTGAGCACGGTATCCCGCGTGAAAGCGCCCGGCGGCACTATATCCTTTATCTTCTGATTCGTGTTATTTTCCACCCATTTGTTGACGGTCCTGCGCGAATTCTCGGGCGCGCCGGCATAGTCGAGCGGCGTAAGCGCGGCGCCGTAATATTCGGCGAGCGTCTGTGCAAACTCCGGCAGTATCTTTTCTTCCTTCGCCGGCCACAGCGCGTTTGCGCAGCTCACCTGCGCGACGTCCTGCGGGACGCGGTTCAAAGCGCTTATCAGCGCACCCATGCTCTCATGCATATCAGGAGAGAAAGAAAGAGTTTTTTCCATCTCGCTTTCCGTTGCGCCGCGCGCCCCCGCATATGTCATCGCAAGAGCCGTTGAGACGCTGTATGGAGATATGAAAAAGCTGCTCCCCGATCTTGACGAGGCGGCCTGCCTGTAGAGATCGAACGTAAAGCTGTTCACCATGCGCGCGGCCTCCGCGGAAAGCGCGTCTGCCTTTGCGCTGTCATCCGCTGTTGTAAGTCCCGCGCGCATCGCCGCTATCTCTATATCTTTGCGTATTTCTTCGTACTCATAACCCGCCGGTCTGAAAGAATCCTTATACGCAGCCGTCAGCTGCTTCAAATCGGAAAACTCTGCGTCGCCCAGCTTCTCCGGGTCGTTCTCGGCATGCTTAAGGGCCAGGACGATAAGAGAAGCAACCTGTGTCGGCGTGAAAGCGCTTTTTCCCGGCACTACTTCTTCATTTATCAGTCCCGCCTCATGCAGATGCGAAAGAGAGTGATATGTCCAGTGGAACGGCGGGATAAGATCCGCGGTTTCGGCAGACGCAGCAGCAAAGAGAACGAAGATCAGCAAAGCTGCAAAAGCTGTTGTTTTTTTCATTTCAGATGACCTCCCCCGCAAACAGTATCCGTTCAGATACTCCATTATAGCCCATAAGAACGGCAAGCGCCCAGCCTTCCTCGGAATAGGGAAAAAATATTGCCGTAGTGATAGAATGAGAGCATACAGACCGAAACGGAGTGTGGTTTTCTGTGAGCTGGCTTACCGTAGATGAGAGCAAGTGCACCAAATGCGGCATATGCGCCGATATATGTCCGGCCGATATTATAGAACGGGGAGACTTTGGATTCCCCCGGATCGACGAAAAAAAACGGGGCAAGTGCATCGGCTGCGGTCAGTGCGTCCTTTTCTGTCCCACAGGCGCCGACATGCTTCCCTTCCTGGAAGGCCGGAAGCTGATCCCCTCGGCCGATATCGAAATGCCTTCGCCGGATGCGGGGCTGAATTTAATAAAAACACGCCGCAGCATCAGGAAATTTAAAAAAGAGGCCCTGCCGCGCGAAACATTCGACAAAGTATTTGACGCGGCGGCGCAGGCTCCTTCCGCTGTAAACAGCCAGCCTGTACGCTGGATAGTGACTGAGAGGCCGGAAAAGACCGCCGAAGTCGTCGATCTGATCCTCTGCTGGCTCCGCGAGCTTATCTTCAAAGATCCTCTGTCGGAAAGCGCGCTGCTGGGCGCGGCAATGATAGCCAAGGCAAAAGCGGGCGAAGACGCCATCCTGCGCGGGGCGCCGCATATAGCTGTTGCCGTGGTGCCGAAATCTTACAATTGGACCGAGGACGGAGTCATCGCGCTCACTTACCTTGAGCTCGCGGCTCACGCTCTCGGCGTCGGATGCTGCTGGGCCGGCTATTTTACCTACGCTGCACGCAGATTCGCTCCGCTGCGCGAATTCCTCGGCATAACAGAATATGAGTATATATGCGGCGCCCAGATGATGGGGCTTCCGCTGCTTCGTCCCGCAAGACAGTATCCTGCGCGTCACGGGGCTGATATCAGTTGGCTGTAGACTCACCGCGGACGCTTATAACAGGCATATTTGCCCACGTGGACGCGGGCAAGACGACGCTTACCGAGCAGCTGCTCTACCTGACCGGCGCTGTGCGTTCGCCGGGGCGTGTAGACAGCGGCAGCGCTCATACCGACTTTCTTGATCTTGAACGCAGAAGGGGCATATCTGTCCGCACCGCGTCCGTTTCCATCGAATGGCACGGCGCACGGATAGGGATAATAGACACTCCGGGGCACAGCGATTTTTCCGCCGAGACGGCGCGGGCGGTAAGAGCGACAGATCTGGCTGTCGTCGTGCTTTCCGCCGCCGACGGGGTACAGTCGCAGACCGAAGCTATATGGGCGGCGCTTGAAAAGAGCGAAAGGCCCGCGCTTTTTTTCATAAACAAGACAGACCTTGCCGGAGCCGATATAAACTCCTGCCTGAAGGATATAGCGGAACTTACGGGCGCCGCGCCCAGGATCTTTGATCCGGGGAGCAGCAGCTCGCTGTGCGAGAATTTTGCCGAATATGACGACAGCGCGCTTGAAAAATATATAGAAAAGGGCGAGGACGCTTTTTCGCCGGAAGAGCTGTCGGCTCTGCTGAAAAAAACCGTTTACAGCCGCGCCGCAGTTCCCGTGCTTACCGGCTCGGCGCTGCGCGGGGAAGGCGTGAAAGAGCTTCTTGATGCTCTTTCCATGCTGGCCGTGAAAGGGAACGACGGCGGCCGGCCGGCCGGCGTCGTATTCAAGGTCGGGCACAGCGCCTCTTTCGGAAGAGCGGCTTATCTGCGGCTTTTTTCAGGCACTTTGAAGAACCGCGATACGGTGCTTAACGCGGAGACCGGCGCTGAAGAAAAGATCACGCAGATCCGCGAGGTCATGGGCGCCAGGGAAAGAGACACCGGCGTGCTGCGCGCGGGCGAGATCGGCGCGGTATACG
Organism: Synergistes sp.; assembly: GCA_016288355.1. Lineage (GTDB taxonomy): Bacteria > Synergistota > Synergistia > Synergistales > Synergistaceae > Synergistes. The sequence goes on along the minus strand of JAEEYY010000267.1, from coordinate 593 downwards.
GGCTGACCCATACCAAAAGCGGCGACGTGATCGGAGACGTGTCCTCTGTCCCGCCTGCTGCGGAGATAGCCTCTCCTGCGCTGCGCGTGAAGATAACGCCCCGGGATGCACAGCAGTACCCGGCGCTTTCCGCCGCGCTCTCTGAGCTGTGCGCCGAAGATCCGCTTCTTGACGTGATATGGGAAAAAGAGCAGCGCGAGATGCTGGTACGGGTCTCAGGCCTTGTCCATATCGAGATACTTCAGACAGTGCTTGAAGAAAGATACGGACTCGGCGTGAATATCGGAAAACCTGTCGTTATCTACAGGGAACGCCCTCTTAAGCGGGCCCGCGGCTACGTGGAATATACGATGCCCAAGCCCTGCTGGGCCGTCATGGAGTTCGAGATCGAGCCGCTGCCTGTGGGCTCGGGATATGTATTTGAGAGCAGGGTGCCCGACGACAGGATCTTCATGCGCTACCAGGCACAGGTGCGGCAGACGCTCCCGGAGGCACTCTCCCAGGGCCCTAAGGGATGGGAGGTCACCGACCTTAAGATCTGCCTCACCGGGGGAGAGCATCACATCGTACATACTCATCCCCTCGATTTTGTG